>JBAXGS010000044.1:0-6164 GCA_037139275.1 bacterium
GAAATTAACGCTTTGTCTCGCATTTCTGCTTAAAATTTCAAAGAAACTCTCGTTGCTACGTTTTCGTCTCAACAAGTGAGCGGTATGATACCAGCTCTGACAGAAGTTGCAAGTTTTTTTTATCAATCAATACAATAGTTTCATAATATTTTCTCAGAGCTACAGACACAAGAGGTAAAAAATGTGCTACCATGCACCGGTATATACACAGTAAACACCAAGGATTTTACGCATGTTTCGCGATGATGTAACCCAACTTCTCAAAGACTTAGAACCTGATATTTCAGCAATCACACAATCATGGCTCAATAGTAATGCTGACGAACGCTATACCCAATTATATGACATCATTCATGATGAGCAGTTTTGGCAGCGCGCCGACAACGTCTCCATCTCTCGCGAGTTCGAACATCTGAAGGATGCAAAAAAACAATATACCGCCCTTATCAGCGCCTACGCTGACGCGCAGGATATGTACACGCTCTTTGAAGAAGATGAAAAAGAACTAGAAAGCATGTACCGCGAGCTCCGTAAACTCCGCAAGGAGCTCATCAGCTTTAAGCTCTTTTTATTACTCAAAGGTGAACACGACGGCAGCAACTGCTTTATCTCTATTAATGCAGGCGCCGGGGGCACCGAGTCACAAGACTGGGCAGAGATGCTCCTGCGCATGTACCTCCGCTTTGGAGAACGCGAAAAATTTACTCTACACATTCTCGACCATCAATCAGGAGAAGAAGCCGGCATCAAATCGGCCACTCTTCATATGATTGGAAAAAACAGCTACGGCCTTATGCAAGCGGAGCATGGCGTCCATCGCCTCGTACGTATCTCTCCCTATGACTCAAACAAACGCCGCCACACCTCATTTGCCAGCGTAACCGTCACCCCTGAAGTTGAGCATGCAGCCGTTGAGATTGATGAAAAAGATTTACGCATTGATACCTATCGTGCCGGTGGCTGCGGAGGGCAGCACGTCAACAAAACCGATTCAGCAGTGCGCATCACCCATCTTCCTACTAATATAGTAGTACAGTGCCAAAACGAACGTTCTCAAAACCAAAACAAACAAACAGCGCTCAAAATGTTGATGGCAAAACTTGTGCAAAGACAAGAAGATGAAATTCGTGCAAAAAACAATGCGGTCGAAAAACAAAAAATAGAATGGGGCTCACAAATTCGCTCATACGTGCTGCATCCGTATAAAATGGTAAAAGATTTACGCACCGAGCATGAATCACCCCAGCCAGACATCGTCCTAGACGGAGACATTATGCCGTTTATCGAAGAATGGCTGCTCCAAAACGTCGAAGACAAAACTGCATGAACACACAGCAACACAGCAATCTTGCTCGCGCAGTAGCAAGCATTACAGAGCAGTTACTCCATGGATATACAAAGCCAACAGTGCTTTTGGGGCTTTCTGGCGGCGCAGATTCTGTGTTTTTATTTCACTCCCTTCTTCTACTCCAGCAGGACGGCCGCATTCAACTTCATGCTATTCATATTAATCATGGATGGCGGCATGACGCAGCAGTCGATGAAACATTCTGCGAAGAGCTCTGCGCGCAACATGGCGTTACATATACTACGGAGCACACAAAAGATTGGCTGCCGTTTGTTGCTCCGCACAAACAAAAAACGGGATCACTAGAAGCTAATGCGCGAGAAATTCGCCGTGTTATTTTTACTCAGCATAAAGAAAAGCTTGGCGCACAGTTTGTAGCGCTCGCACATCATGCAGATGACCAGATTGAAACATTTTTCATTAGACTCATTCGCGGCAGCGGACTCACCGGACTCTGCAGTATGCAGCCACTAATAAACGGCATCATACGCCCACTCCTTCACTGCACCAAGCACGATATTCTTGCCTGGCTCTCTGAGCACAACCAACCATTTTGCAGTGACAGTACTAATACTGATCTTTCTTTTTTACGCAACCGCATCCGCAGCATACTGAGCCCTGCACTTACCGCCTGCGACGCACGCAGCACACACTCGATACTCCGCACCATTACGCATCTCCAACAAGAAGAAGATGTTCTCAGAAAGATCTGCAAACAAACACTGCAGACACTCACTAATGAATCAGGGTCATATTCTGTGCCTGGCTTTCTTGCCTGCGCTCCTGCGCTCCGCGCACGCATTATTACTGAGATACTGATTGCAGCCGGAGTTGGCTTTACGCCATCAGAGAAGTTATTTACAGAAATTATACGGTTTCTGGATTCGCCACGTGGCGGCATTCATATGCTGGGAAATACTTGGGGTATCCAGAAGAAACAAGGTCGTTTTGTGGTCACTCGCACGCTCAGCAATCTTTGATATACATGCCGCACTCATACGTCATTGCGAGTTGCCTGCTGCAGCCATTAGGCGCAGGCTGGTGCGTGGCGATCCAGGTTTCAAATACTGTGTCACATGCATGTAATCTAGATTGCTTAGTCGCTCCGCTTTTCCCTGCCTTCGCATAATAGCTGTGCTGAGCAGGCAGCAAAGACGATAGCCTAAAGTTCTGCCCAAGAATTATATACAAAGCTGAACTCATCTTTTCTCATTAAATTTTGACATGAGATTTCTGTAGCTTTAACGCTCCATACGCTCCCCGTCTTTACGATGAACTAGAAGCAAAAACCATGTATGAGTAAGGCTTAGTGTGACGACTGCCTGCCAAGTCGTAGCCTTGGCGAAGATTCGGTAATCCACAAGGCATTCGATCGCTTTTTAAGAGTAGATCTGGATTGCCACGCGATGCTCCAAGCCATCGCTAAAGCTATTGCTGGCAGGCCGCAATGACGCATTATGCTCGCTCGTACCTTTTGACAATTAAAGCCTTAGCTTGGCGTAATTTCGGACTTTGATTTGATAGTGATTTGTCGGACACGGCCTAAAGCTGTATAAATTTTGAAAAACTCAGCGCTTCTAAAATATTTAAGCTATACGACCGCTTGAGTCTTAGCAGCCGCCTCTTCTCTTTCCCATTCTGCGATCTTTGTCAGAAGTTCAGCTTCTGGATCTTGCGCAATAGCACGCGCACCGGAATATTCATTTTTCATTTCAGACATAAGCTTTTTCATTGCCTGCTTACGAGCAACTCCCTTGAGGCCATATGCAGAAAACAAAGTAAAAGCTGCAAAAGCAACAGCACTAAAAAAATTATAGCGATCGGGCCCTTTACAGAAAAAAACGGCAGAAATAAAAGCCCCTAAAGCACCCAATGACGTTCCCGCCAATTGTGCATTCAAACCTTTTTTCATCACTTTCTGACGACCCTGTGCAATAGTATTCCATGTCGATGAATATTCATTTTTTTCATTAAACCCACCCATAAAGCCAAGTCGCTCAGTATATCTTTGATATGATTTTATTTGCGAAGCTCTGCTAGCCATTTTTTTATAGTTAGCAGCTCGCTTTTTAGCTTTTATCGAAGCAGCAAGTGATTTACCAAATGCTAATCCTGACAACGCTAATACTAATACCATCAAAGGGCCCAAAACGATAAGAGCAACATCACCAGAATGAAAAACATGATCACCTACTCTAATAGTCAGATGACGAATCGTTCTTACTATGAATGCAATCACAATCGCCACAGGCACTGCTGATATCGCTGCACCGGTCGCTGACCACTTATGAAGCCGTTGCTGCAAGCGAGCCGCTTTCAGTAGCAATTCTTTTGCCTGCTCATCTGTCATACCAGACTGCGTCTCTAAACTCTTAAGAAACGCCTTTTCCGATTCGGTATTCAGTGCAGTTCCTAAAAAGCCATACGAAGCACTTTGAAACCCAAATACACACATCATAACTATCAATAGTTTTTTCATACTTTACCTTATTATTACATTAAAAAGATTTACTGCGCTGGATTAATAGTATACCCCACCCTCAAAAATTATAATACTCCCTCATACACCATAAAAAAGTGGCGGCCTTTAAAAAAGAACCGCCACTCATTACTAATCTAGAAAAACGAATTAAAACTTCATGCTGATTTGAGCACCAATCATCCATCCTTGAATAGCCTTACTGCTATCACCAGCAAGCTCATATGAACCAACCAGGGACGCGGTAAATGGAATTGCTTTGATCACGCCCTTATAGCCAAGACCAAGAACCGCCGCATGCGTTTCTTGATTTGAATCAGTACATGCAAGTGTATCAACCTGATATTTTACCGTTGAGCCAGCCAGATGCGTTGCAGTGCTATAACGAACCGCAAGAGGCCCCGCAGCGTCCTTACCTGCCGTAAAGAGATCACTTGCCGTAAAATCTGTTGCTGCAGTATTCGCTTGGTAGTCATACGTAGCCATGCCATAACGATCTACTGGCCATTGATCAGCTAAATCAACCGTCTCTGTTTTCTTATAAAACATGTTGTACCCAAGATTTGCATAGAAATCTTTCCAGGTTAATGAAACACCCATGGTGGCATCAAAATGCGATCCTGGAGTCACTTTCATATCACGTGCAAGAACATTGGCAAGCGGAAATGTACCTGCATTATTAAGCAGCACACCAAGAGCCATGTGGCCAAAAGGAACAGTCGCTTGTACCTCTGCATCAGAATTGTAAATACCAGCAATTCGTTTTTCACGGCCTTCAAACAAGAAGGTATATTCAGCATCGCCACTTATCCACAGCGCCATACGTTTTTCTTTGTTTTCCCACAATTGCATATCGCCATGCGCGCCAGCCATTACACCAACGTGCCGACCATTTCCTACAACTGCTTCAAATAAACGCTCAGCTTTTGGCTTTGTACCAACCGGAATAATAACTCCACCACGCACCTGTACAAGTCCGTCAATGTCTCGTGCAATGTCATACGCAACAGAAAGCTTAATATCTGCGACCGCGGTACGCACATGAGTACCTGGAATAATTTTACCATACTCAAGCGGCTGCTGACTGTTGGCGCCTGACTGTCCGTACGTACCATCAAACAAATGTTCCAGCGTGCTTGCCGCAGTGACTGGTTTTGTATCACCCGCAATAGCTGCCACACTCGTCACATACGTTGCGCCAAGGGTATTACTCACGCGAACCACCGGCATTGCAACAGATACATGCCATCCTTTAAAATTTGCTAACGTTCCTAGATCTGCATGAGCCGCAAGGTATGCACCAATTCGTTTTTGCACAGGACGAAATTGCAGTTTACCCCACATTGCATGTTCAGTATCTGCAACGCTATACGTATGATCTACTTGACGATCAAATAACCCGTTTGAAAGATGTAATGAACTATCACCAACGTTCAACGTTGCATTGGCATCAGAATAATCAGATTTTAATGAAGCTCCAAAATGACGGCCTAAACCCATCTTATTTGTTGAACTAGAGCCAAACAACAACACATCGGTTGCAATACCACGCTCACCAGATTTTTCATTTTTAAAAGGGGCTTGAGCCGCCCACAACCACCCATTATGCTGCAACTCATTACGTGCAGAAAAATAAGTCTTATTCGCTATTTTTGCTTCTATAACACCAGCTGAAACCACTAAGGCTGCAAGCAGTAACCCTTTGCGTATTGCTCCACTCATACAAAACTCCCTGTAAAACATATATCGTTGGCACAGCGTCCAAACGCGTCAAACATTAATACAAGGCAGAATTCAAAAGCAAGCGATTAACAAATAAGAAAGATGGTGCCGAAGAGGGGAGTTGAACCCCTACCCCCGTGAAGGGACTAGAACCTGAATCTAGCGTGTATACCAATTTCACCACCTCGGCATGAGAATAAAGGCAATTGTACTCAAGATTCCTCTCGTGTCAACAACAAAATAATCCCCTTGCGCCTCCCCCCTTTTGAACGATATACTCTTATGTATGTGTTTAAACTAGAAGTTTTATATAAAAATAATCATACAGACAGGTCTACTATGAGCAAAAAAGATTACTATGTTGTCCTTGGTGTAACCAAAAATGCTTCCGATGCCGAAATAAAAAAAGCATACCGAGCACTGGCAATGAAGCACCATCCAGATCGTAATCCCGGAGACAAAAAAGCAGAAGCGCTTTTTAAAGAAGCAACGGAAGCGTATGAAGTCCTCAGCGACAAAGATAAACGAGCGCGCTACGACCAGTTTGGGCATGAAGTCATGCATGCAGGCTCAGACGATCACGGAGGAAGTGCTCACGATGTCTTGTCTCAATTT
>JBAXGS010000045.1:0-6003 GCA_037139275.1 bacterium
GGACAATGCGCACTCACCGTTATGGATGAAATGTTTCGCTGCACCAATCCGGCACATGGCGCTGCGGCCGCATTTGGTATTGGGAAAATTCTCGGCAAACAAAAAAACAGCTTACTTGTTCTTGCAACACACTATTTCCAACTTACAAAACTTGCTGATGAATCAGAAAGTAGTTTTGCTAACTTTTGCGTTCATGCATACAAACAACCAAATGGTTCATTTAAATATCCATACAAACTCTTCCCCGGTATTAACGCAACCGTTATTGCTCTTGATATGCTTGCAACCGAAGGATTCAATAAAGACATTCTTCAATATGCAGATGAGCAACTCAAACGCATAGAGAATCACTCATAAGAGATTAAAAAGTTTTTGTGCATTGGCGGTGGTGGCAGCAATAATCTCTTCACGCGAGACGCCTCGCACACGAGCTATTTCATCCGCAATAATACCGAGATTACTCGGGCAATTGGACTTACCCCGCAATGATTGGGGAGGCAAAAATGGCGCATCAGTTTCTAAAAGCACCCCATCCAGCGAAACTCGTGCAACTATCTCGCGAAGCGCGCTATTTTTAGGATAGGTTACCGGACCATCAATACCAATCATCCACCCCCACGAAATAAGTTCTTCTGCTGCAGCAAGATCAAGCGAAAAACAATGCACTACGCCACGTAGCCGATCTTTATAGTGGCGAAGCACTGCAAGCGCATCAACACCTGCATCACGAATATGAATAACCACCGGCTTATTCCATCGTAGTGCTAGCTCAAGTTGCGCAATAAATACCTCTTTTTGATGCGCAGCATCATAGGGTTGATGGTAATAATCAAGACCAATTTCCCCAATCGCCACAATATGCGGCTCTGCGGTGCTAAGCAACTGCTCAAGCTCACTCACTATCTGTCCTACCGCAAGAGGGCCATCCTGCGTAACACTATCACAGGGATGCACACCAATCGTTGCGCTTACCGTAGAATAGCGCTGCGCAAGCAAAATACAATTACGAGACTCCGCTACCGAAGTGCCTACGGTAATCAATTGCTGAACACCGGCTGCATGCGCGCGCACAACAATCGCATCACACTGCGCAAGCATTTCTTCGGTCATACGTTGGTCCGGTTTTTTTTGTACCATAATATTAATGTGGCAATGCGTATCAATCATACACTGAGTCCTTATGTGAAACATATATGAGTGTAACAGTATCATAACTCACAACAGAGGACAATTTTTAAGAAGTCCGCATGACACAAGAGTTTCTTGTTTCTCTTGACAAAGAACGGTTCTCACAATACATTTCCGATACAGATGCGTTACTTTAAACCATTTAATCCCGGAAAGGCGAATATGAACAAAAGTGAATTAATAACAAAAGTAAGTGAAGACACCGCGTTTAGCAAAAAAGACATCGCACGTGTGCTTTCAGCAGTAACCAGCATCATTGAAAAAGAACTCAAAGCTGGCAACAAAGTTTCTATTACTGGTTTCGGAGCATACTGGGTTTCAAAGCGCCCATCTCGCTCAGGCATCAATCCTGCGACTAAAGAAAGAATTACACTCCCAGAAGTTCGTATTCCTCGCTTTAAACCAGGCAAACAATTAAAAGAAAATATCCGTAGCGTATAATACGTTTCAGAGTTTTTGAATAAAGAGGGGCGGCTATAACAACCGTCCCTCTTTTCATTGTAATGAAAATCTCTTGTAACCAGCAGGGCACGCCCCTCGCGAGGTTTTAAATTCTGTGATACGATACATGCATACTTCTTATATGTTTTGAAAGGTTATCATTCATGGTAAAAGCTGCTTCACTTGAAAAAATTGTGGCTCTCTGCAAACGACGCGGATTTGTATTTCCTTCTGCTGAAATCTATTCCGGTATTAATGGTGTCTATGATTTTGGTCCTCTTGGCACACAGCTTAAACGTTTACTAAAAGCGGCATGGCTTGAACATGTACAAAGTTTTACGGAAGAAGTGGTCGAAATGGACGGAGCTCTTCTTGGGCCTGCGGCAACCTGGAAAGCATCTGGCCACCTGGATAACTTTTCTGATCCTATGATTGATTGCACTGCATGTAAAAAACGGTTCCGCGCCGATGATGGCTCAGTTGATCCGGAAAAAGCATGCCCTTCATGCGGCAATAAAGCATGGACCGATATTCGTCGCTTCAACCTGATGTTTGAAACTAATCTTGGTGCACTTATTGACGCAGATGCTAAAGCGTATCTTCGTCCTGAAACAGCTCAATCTATCTTTATTAATTTTAAGAATGTCCTCACCTCCACACGCGTTAAAGTACCGTTTGGCATTGCGCAGATTGGTAAAGCTTTTCGCAATGAGATAACACCTCGCCAATTCTTATTTCGCGTCCGTGAATTTGAGCAAATGGAACTGGAGTTTTTCTGCAAGCCGGAACAATCTGATGAGTACTTTAAGATATGGCTTGATCGACAGAAATCGTTTTACCTTAAGCTTAATTTCTCTCCTGAAGACATTCGCTTTCGGCCCCATGAAACTGATGAGCTCGCTCATTACTCAAAATGCTGCACTGATGTTGAGTTCAACTTCCCGTTTGGCTGGAAAGAACTTGAAGGCATCGCCCATCGCGGTGACTTTGACCTCAGCCGTCATAGCCAGTTTTCTGGCAAAGATTTAGCGGTATTTGAGCAAGAAAATAATCGCTCCTATATGCCCCATGTTGTTGAGTGCTCGGTTGGTGTGGATCGATTATTCTTTGCCTTACTCTGCAGCACCTACCATGAAGATACTGTTGAGGGCGATACGCGGGTGCTCCTTGCACTTCCTCCCCGGCTTGCTCCGGTACAAGTAGCGGTGCTCTCGCTGGTTAAAAAGCTTAATGAACAAACTGAACCGGTAACACGCCTCCTAAAAAAAGCAGGCTTTAGAGTTCAATCAGATGATAGCGGATCAATTGGTAAGCGGTACCGCCGGTACGATGAAATTGGAACCCCTTGGTGTATCACGGTAGATTTTCAAACTGCTGAAGATGGATGCGTGACCATTCGTGATCGCGATACCTTGCAGCAAGTTCGAGTACCTCTCGAGCAGCTTGTAGAAACACTTACTCAGCGAATACGTTAGAATATTGACCATAAAAAGTAGTGAGTGAGAGGGGCTCTTTCACTCACTACTGTGTGGGTCTTTGAAAGGCGCTTCATTCTCATGATTCAATTCTCTGTTAAACACAGCTCTCCTGGAAAAATTCTGATTCTTGCTCTTATTGGAATCATTATCTTTGGCACCATTGCGCTTGCGCTCCCTGTATGCCGCACCCGCAGTATTACGCTCATTGACCTGATATTCACCATCGTTTCAACTGTATGCGTTACTGGTCTAGAAACCGTTCCACTCACCGCATTTAGCCAAACTGGCCATACCGTTATTCTGTTCCTTATGCAAATTGGAGGCTTGGGACTCATGACGTTTTCTTTTTTTATTGCGTCGCTCTTTTTAAATCTTGGTATGACCAGCAAGCTACTGGCCGGACAAATGTTTGAATTTGAATCATGGAGTAAAATCAAAAGCTTTCTGGTAACTATTATTTCAGTGACTTTGGGGATGGAATGCATTGGCGCCCTAGCACTCTATAAAAGTTTTGTCACACACATGCCGGCAAAGCAAGCGGCTTTTTATGCGATTTTTCACTCAGTATCTGCATTCTGCAACGCAGGCATATCATTATTTGATCGTAATCTTGCAACCTTTAGTGGTGACCTTTCAGTGCTCAGTATTATTGCTAGTCTTGTCGTTGCAGGAGGTATTGGGTTTATTGTATGGTACGAAGTAGCCTACGGCATAAAAAACCTGTATTGCTGGATTCGAAATAAGTCATACCCCCTCTATACCTTTTCTCTTCACACTAAATTAGTACTGCTGAGCTCATTGTTTTTAATACTTCTGGGCAGCCTCGCCATCTGGAGCATTGAACGAACCGCAGCACTTAAGCACCTCAGCCCGCTGGGCTCATGGGTCAATGCCTTATTCCTTTCTATTTCTATGCGCAGTGCTGGATTTATGATTACCGATGTAGCAGCCCTTCAACATGCCACACTCTTAGTTCTTCTTACACTCATGATGATTGGTGCTAGCCCTGGATCAACTGGCTCAGGCATTAAAACCACAACATTTGTACTCTTCTGCGCATCGGTACGTGCCATTATACAAAACCGTGATGAAGTTGAACTGTACGGCCGCACGATTCCTCAAGATCAAATGCAGAAAGTTATTGGCATCATAACTATAGCACTCTGCTGGGTAATATTAGCCACGTTTGCATTACTTGTTCTTGAGCCCAAAATTCCATTCATTGTTATTATGGTAGAAACCATTTCAGCATTCTCAACATGCGGCATCACCATGGGCATTACTCCGTTTCTGACGGTGCTGAGCAAATGTATACTCATGGCGACTATGATGGTGGGACGTATTGGCATGCTCACCCTTGTTTTATCACTACGCAAACGAGCACAAAAACATATGTATCGCTTCCCCGAAGAACGGGTTTTACTTGGATAAGGAGATTAACAGATGAAATCAGTAAAATTTTGCGTCATCGGCCTCGGGCGCTTTGGCTATCAAACAGCGGTAAGCCTCGCTCAAAATGGAATGGAAGTCCTTGCAATTGATGAAAACCAAAGCACCGTTGAACTCATTCGTAATCAAGTAACCCAAGCGGTGTGTTATCGTATTGAAGATGAAAGCGCACTCCATGCCCTTGGCGTTGATGAAATGGATACGGTGATTGTGGCAATGGGTGAAAACTTTGCTCACGCAATTGTTATTACCGCGCTTCTTAAAAAGCGCCTCAAGATCCCTTTTGTTGTGGCACGCGCACGCAACCGCGTCCATGAAGATATCTTAAAACTTATTGGTGCTGATAAAATTATTATGCCAGAGCGTGACAGTGGTGTGCGACTAGCAAACAGCTTGAGCCTGCGTTTTAATGATTTTGTTTCAGTCACAGAAGAGTTTGCAATCACCCAAATTAGTGCACCGGAAGCTTTTATTGGCAAGACAGTAGCCGAGCTGCAGCTTCGCAAATCCCGCAGCGTAAGTTGTATTGCGATTAAAAAAGACAAAACTGAAGAATTTATTTTGGTTGGACCAGAATACTTAATTGTTGAAGGCGACGTGCTTGTTGTCTGCGGCAGTAATAAAGATCTTGGTCAATTACGCGATTGGTAACCATGAAAAACAACATACAACATCTTATTCTCTGCTCACTCATAAGCATATGCACACCATTTCTCAACATGCCCGGAGAAGCATCCTCTCAGCAACCTGTCATCAATACCCATATCAATCTCTCACTCCTCCCGGGATTATGGTATGCGGCAGAAGACGCGCGTCAAGCTGCATACGCAGTGCTGCGGCCAGAGCATCAAAGCGTCTTTACTACTCTCATCGCTCACGTAGACGCCTTCATCAAAGACCCAAGCCTCTTTCCCCCGCTTACCTACAGCACTCACTATAATTGGTCATGGGGAACACACGAAACAATCGCTGATACCAAAGCTCAATACAACCGATGCATGTCACTGATACAATCGTACTTTTCCCCTGTAAAAAATACGCTCACCGCCTACCAACTACAAAAAACACCCGAAGCTGATGCAGGAGCATGCAAAGCAGCGATTGAAAAATTAGACACTTTTTTAAATCTCACCAAAAACCTCTACACGTTTCTTCCCGCAGTCCGCTCTGATGTCTTTTTTCAACAATGCATTCTCAGTCAAACGCCTTTAACTCAAGAATCAAAGTCACAACAGAGCCTCCCTGTACTATTTCCTTTATTTTCACAGCGGCTCAAGTACCTCCAAAATGATATCAATACCACCGCACATGCAGCGCCTAACATACTTATAGACAGTCTTCTTACTATTGTTTTTAATAAAACCTTTGCAGCACTCGCAGCTCCACTTGGGTTTCAGCAATTTGCTGAAGTCGTAACATTACTGGGGAAAATAGAACAACTCTACAA
>JBAXGS010000046.1:0-5994 GCA_037139275.1 bacterium
ACTCACGCGTTAACGAATCGCGTAAAGTAAACATGGCGCGCGCAGATGTCAGTATCGTGCGTTGGCAAAAAAGGGTAATTGGGGACCTGGATGGGGGCAGAGTTCGCCAGTAGGCGTACCCTTAGTTCCAGCAGGTGGTAGTGGCCGGCCGCCTTTTGCTGTAGGTGGTATGTTGGGCGCTGGTGCAGGCAGATCTGGTGGGTTAGACCGCCCGCAGATGTTGCAGTTCCAGGCTATAGAGACGGACGTAAGGATGGGTAAGGTTCCTCAAGGCTTGGTTGAGCAAGTGCGACGTGGTTCATATACTTATACTCCAACTGAGTTGCTAGAGTTGCTTTCTAGCGCATGCCATATGGGTGTCGACACAGAGGAAATGCGTGATCTCATTGTAGCTTTAGTATTACGACGTTGTCTCAATGTAGATGCTGTAGTAAGAAATGTTATGACATATTTGTATCATGGGCTGATCAAGACTCAAAGCGCTCAAGAGCGGCTGTTTGCTCTCTGTGATCCTCAGTCACTTATTAAGTATTTAACGGATAATAAGTCTCTGATTATCCAGCCGGCGTTTATGATGTCTTTGCCTAGCGCATTACAGTCTAAAGGAGTTGTTCTTTCAGCGGAACAAATGAATAGTTTTTTTGGCTACGGTTCCATGGATGTAATGTATTTGATAAATAAAGACTCATTATCGTTTATACAAAATTTGCTGAATGTGGTCCATGAGCAAGAT
Source organism: bacterium (assembly GCA_037139275.1). GTDB lineage: Bacteria > Babelota > Babeliae > Babelales > JAUPTZ01 > JAUPTZ01. The sequence continues at coordinate 734 of JBAXGS010000046.1, forward strand.
CGAGAGAAGGTTTCTGAAAGAATACTTGCTCGGGTAAGAGAGCTTTCTTCTGGCCCAAGTGACGATGCTTCTGGCTCAGATAGTGATGGTTCTGGCTCAAGTGATGATGATTCTGATAGCTCAGAAGACTCTGCTGAAGGAACTGACTCAGGAGTAGTGATGAGGAGAGTGATTAAGCTCGGGGCTTGAAATCTTCTTATTATTGCCCCTTTTTTTGAATCATAGTACCCTTGCTTCACTTCTATACGCAAAGGGCTGTTATGATTCCTTCCTTTTATTTCTCATTTTTTTTAGCGTGCTTGTTTGGGTGGGCATACGCATATGGCGCGCAATCTCAATACAAAGTTAGTATAGAGTGGAAAGGGCGACCGGTATTTCTTGCACGTTTTCTTGGCGTGGGTATGCGACTTGGTTTACTCTTTGCCGTCTCAGTCTGCTGTGTTCTCTTTTTGGGATGCCACGTGGAGGCTTTTGGTGCGGGAATAGCAGCAGGGTATATGAGTTTTGTTCTCTGTCAGGTGGTTAAATGGATGTAACGTCACTTTTTTCTTATACCGTATGGTATCCGTTTGCAATGTTTGGAATTGTTGAGCCATGGACCGGTTTGCATGTGCAGACATTGGTATATACATGGGTTGCAATGGCGCTTCTTTTGGGTGGTGCTTTTATTGCTCGGCGCTATTTCTTCAATTATGACGGGTTGGTGTACGTTGCGATTGAATGGGTCGTTGATGCGTTTGCAGGGATGTGCGCCGATTCTATTGGATACTTTAGGCGCGATTATTTTTATTTTGTTGCTACGCTCTTTATGTTTACGTTTTCGTGTTGTGTTGTCAGTGTATTGCCCTGGATGGAAGAGGCAACTAAAGATGTGAATACCACGTTTGCTATAGCTATTATTAGTTTTGTGTATGTTTGCTATCAGCAGATTGCGCAGGAAGGAGTAGGCACATTTTTGGCTCATTTTCTGGGCCACCCGCAAATGCCGATGATTGTGCGGATTATTATGATTCCTCTGGAGACAATGGGGAAACTTTCAAAGATTATCTCTATGGCGTTCCGATTGTTTGGTAACGTACTTGGTGGCGCGGTGGTGTACCATCTTATTCTCGCCATGGTGTTTGCCTATAAGCAGCAGTTTTTAATTGCAGTGGTGGTGGGTAGTGTGATTTGGTTTATCTGTTTTACCTGGATGAAATTGCCTCTTTCATCTACCACGGGCAAGCTCATTAATGGGTGCGTGCAGGTACTGTTTGTTGTCGCCTGGATACAGATGTTTTTTGGTATTTTTGAGTCATTAATTCAATCGTTTGTTATTGCGATGCTTTCAATGACCTATCTTGCGTTGTCAGTGAAACATGATCGGTTGCGTGATCGTAAGGGGATTGCATGGAATTAATAGCCGCACTGGTTTATTTTGGTGGCATTGCACTTTGTATTGTATTGGGTGCTGGTGGTGTGGCACTGGGGCAAGGCTATGCGGGTGGTGTGGCGTGTGAAGGAACATCGCGGCAGGGTTTGGCGCAGCAACCAGTGCGTCAAGGTTTGCTTGTGGGATGTGCTTTTCTGGAGAGTGGCTGCGTGTTCTCACTGATTGTTGCCTTAGTGTATTTATTAAGCGGGCCCGCTGCGGGAACAACTGCGGGAGCATTGGTTTTTGGTGTAGCAGCGCTCTGTATGGGGGTGGTTGCAGGTGTTGTCGGTGCGGCCTCTGGTACGGTAGTTGCGCAAGCTCTTGGTGGAATGGCTCGCCAGCCACATGAAGCCGGTAAAATTTTCTCGCTTATGATGATTGCACAAATGCTTCTTGAAGCGCCTATGGTGTTTATGTTTATTATTGCGTTTCTTATTAAGGGATGGGTGACTGTTGATATCTCTTTGTTGTATGCGGCGCAATTGATGGGTGGGAGTGTTATTTTTGCGGCCGGTTGCGTGGGGCCGGCTATCGGTCAGGCACGATTTTGCCGCGCAGTGTGCCAGGCGGCAGGGCTGAACATTGGACTTTTTTCTCGATTGTTTTCATTTTCATTTATTGTGCAGGCCATGATTGAGACCCCGGTTATTTTTGCACTCTTGGTAAGTTTAATGATGATGCTTATGACGCCCGTTGCGACGGTACCTTTGGTTGAGTTTGCTTCGGTGTGCCTGGGTGTTGTATGCGGCATTGGTATGGGGTCTGCGGGAGCTGCCATTGGTTCTGGACGGGCAGCAGCTCGGGCGGCGCTCAGCATGGCAGCTGTTGCCGAGCAGGCGTCGTCAGTGGCGCGGCTTGCAATTTTTTGTCAGGCAATTATTGATACTGCGGTGATATATTCCCTTATTATATCGGTGTTGCTCATTAAACAATATATGTAAGGAGAGAGGATGAGTATTAAAGGAGCCCGTGCACTTGAGCAGAGAGCACTTGTCTATATTATGGATACATGTGTTCCGGGATCGCAAGCACATGCAGGGCTTGCCGTTATGCACGGAATGCATGGAGAAGGGGTTGCAACATTTTTGATTGCGCCGGTTACTCCTGAGCAAGTTATTGATCAACGCATTCAGTGTACTGAGATTTTTTCTATTCCTGAGCTACAGCCACATGCCTCTGGCGTAATGCGGCTGTATGCACGGGTTATTGCATTTTTAAAAGTGTGCCGCGTGCTGCACGATGTCATGTCAGAGTACCCTGACAGTATTGTGCATACGCATGGAACGGTTGCCGGGTTTATAGGGCGCTGGGCTGCGTGGTGTATGGGTGTGGAGCATAGTGTGCATACAGTCTATACCTTTGCCTGCGCTCCTGGTATGAAAGCATATCGCTGGTGGCTTGCCTATATTGCCGAATATTGTACTTCATGGATTACCTCTGAATATATTTGTGTGCGTACGAGTGATCGCGCGTATGGGGCTCAGTTGTTCCCATTTTTTCATGCCCGCAGCACCGTGATTAGACCAGCTGTTGATTGGCAGCAATTTTATGTTCCAGAGCCGATAAAAACTCATGAGCGGCTTGTGTCTAATCCTATTGTGGTGGGTATGGTGCTTGATGCGTCGGCGCCTGATCAAGAGCAAACGTTGTATACCTTTCTTCGTGTCATGAAAGGTTTGTATGACAAAGGGGTTCCGGTTCGTGGGGAGATAGTAGGTGATGGGGCATGGCGCTGGTATGCCACCCGATGGCTCCTTGAAGCAGGCGTGCCTGATATTGTGCGGGTGCTCGGATGGCAAGCGCATACTGCTGCAGTTATTGGCACATGGCATGTGTTTGTGCAGTGTTCATTGTTTGAGGCAATGCCGGTATCGGTTATTAAAGCTCGTCTTTCTTGGGTTCCGGTGGTTGCATATGCAAGCAGTGGGGTTGATGAAATTATTGTGAGCGAAAAGAATGGACTGCTTGTTGCGATAGCAGATGAAGCAGCATTATGCGCTGCAGTGTATAGAGTACTTATTGACCGTCCTTTATATGAGCGGCTTACCACGCATCAAGAAAGTATGAATGAATTTAATGAGGCAGTGGTATGCTTGCGGCACTGGCGATTGTATAAAGGTATTGCATCAGAGTAAGCTTTTTTGCCTTTTTTCTTGTGTCTCTTTGATTTTACTCACTCTGGTTTGCTACGGTGCATGCGAAGTGTCTGTGTCGTGCTATTAGAGGAGATGTTCATGAAGCGCTGGGTTAAAATTACGGTCTTTGGCGAGCTGCAAGGTGTTGGGTATGCTGAGCATGTGAAAAAATATGCTGATGCCTTTAAAATAGAAGGAACGTTGCAGCTTGGTGAGCAAGGTTCTATGGTGATACATGCAGTGGGGACTAGTGAAGAGCTTGATAACTTTATTGATTATGTCTATCAAGGGTCAGCGCAATCGGTTGTAGATGAAGTAGCCATTGAGATTGCACAACCAGGAAGAGATTATCGAGGTGTTTTTCGTATAATTAGTTGATGGCAAAACTGATTTTTGCTGCGCTGTTTTTTATGTGATACACTACGGCCCTTGTGTATTTGAGTATGTGTTTTAAAAGGGGCAAGTTATGAAGCATCAAAAACCATCAACAGCAGGTTGTTGCCATGCAGAACTCTCTACTAATAAAAGTTCGTTGACGCATGAACTTTTGTGTCATTTCCCGTATGCGGTTTTTGCCGTTACGCTCAGCTTAGTTTTTTTAACGCTTCTTGGGTTTGGGAAAACCTATACGCATGGTCAAATGCATGCGTTATTTCACACTCTTCATTTTCTCCATATTTTATTTGCATCAACCGGAACCGTGTTGGTTTTTTTAAAGCATGGTGGTCGCTTGTGGGCAGCGCTCGGTGTTGGCTTTATTGTTCCTGCGGTTTTTTGTACGCTTTCTGATGCTATTATGCCCTACCTTGGTGGTGTGCTCTGCGGTATTCCTATGCAGTTCCATTTTTGTTTTAGAGATCATTTTAGTACCATCTTTTTATTCCTTGTTGTTGGAGTAATCAATGGTATTGTGATGAGTAAGCATGATGAAGAAGGCCAGAAGCGGTATGCCGCAACAGCACATTTCTTACACATTTTTATTAGTGCATTTGCTTCTACCGTCTACATGATTAGTCATGGGTTTGGCGACTGGTATAACCACATGACGTTTGTGTTTTGCTTTTTGCTTGTGGCAGTACTCATTCCTTGTACGCTTGCCGATGTGATTGTTCCTACATTGTTTGGCAAGTTGCATGGCCATGTTGCTCAGAAAAGGGGTAAGTGTGAATAAGAATATTCGTTTTGAAGGTATTACTAAATATCGCGATGGAGAGCCGGTTCTTCAGAAGTTAGATCTTGAGATTCGCTCGGGTGAGTTTTTTGTACTGTTGGGGCCAAGTGGCTGCGGTAAAACAACATTGCTTCGCATTCTTGCAGGTCTTGAATCTGCAGATGCAGGAAAATTGTTTTTGGGTGATGCTGATATTACGCATGTGCCTATTCATAAGAGAAAAATTCATACGGTGTTTCAGCAGTATGCTTTATTCCCGCACATGAGTGTTTCTGAAAACGTTGCATACAGTTTGCGTGTTCGTGGTATTGCAAACAATGAAATTGATGATCGTGTGGCGCATGCGCTGCGTACGGTGCGACTTGGTGCATTTGGAAAAAAATCGGTAACACAATTGTCTGGTGGTCAGCAGCAACGTGTAGCGCTTGCGCGTGCATTGGTGTGTGAGCCCGAAGTGTTATTGCTGGACGAGCCGCTGGCAGCGCTTGATAGAGAGCTAAAAGAACAGATGCTTATGGAGCTTGTTGATTTGCAGCAGAAG
>JBAXGS010000047.1:0-5885 GCA_037139275.1 bacterium
GCATTCAAGATTTTTTTGCGAGGCTTACGGGTATTCGTTGCCGTTGCGATATAAAAAATTGAGCGCACGCTTATTCTTGGGTGGACAGTGTGGTGTTTCGGCGCCTGGTATTAATCGCGAATGGGGTGTGCGATTGCTTCCTGGTGTTGGTGCGAGCGGTATGATTGGGGTTCAGTCTGCCTGGTCATTCTTACGATTTGGCTTAGCATTTGGGCATCATTTTCAAGCGGGGACTCGCACCACAATTCGCTCCCAAGAAGATTATGTGCGTCGTATGCATGAGTATGAGCGCGACAACAGTATCTTGCGGCAAGTACAATTCCTTCAAAATCCTATTGGGCGTGATGGAGCTGCTCGCATTGATACATTACGAGTTCCTTTGGATGTTGCACCCAGCATTTCAACACATAGTTTTACGAGTTATTGCGCTGCAACGTGGCGTCGATGGACACTGGGCTTGAGTGGTCAGTATGAGTGGAATGTTTCTCGTCGGATTTCGATGAGTCATATACGGTTGACGTTGGGGTATGCTCTCTAAGTAAGAGATCGAATCGGGTAGATAAGAAAAAGAACGGAGTAATAAATGAGCGCAATAAAAAAAGTAGCTATCACTGCAGGAGTGGTTGTGGGTGTAGTAAGCGGGTTATATATGGGTGCCTGCGTTATGGGTGGAAGCACCGTGGGAGAGTCGCTATTGTTTCTTGCCCGATTTATTGCAAGTCCGACGCGAGTGGGAGCGGTGGCGCCCAGTTCTCAGATGCTTGCGCGCGCACTTGTCGCGTATGTAGAGCCTGGCAATGCAGAGCGGGGCAAACGGTTTTTGGAAGTAGGGCCAGGCACCGGTGCAGTTACTCAAGAATTAGTTAAACATCTGGGACCTGCAGATACTTTGGACTTAGTTGAGCTCGATAAAGATATGGCAGCTATGTTGGCGCAAAAATATGCAAGTAATAAAGCGGTTCGTGTGCATCAAGGGTCAATTACTGAGTGGAGACCAGAATATTCATATGCAACCATTGTGATGGGGATACCTTTCAATGCATTGCCTTTTGCCCTTGTGCAATCTATTTGGGAGCACTGCCATAGTTTAATTGAAGATGCCGGTGTGATTTCATATTTTTCGTATTTATGGCTTCCGGACTTAAAGAAGGCGTTATTGCCGCCGGCAGAGCGAGATGAATTCGTAAATATCCAGTGGTACCTTGCGCAGCAATTTCAAGCGTGTGGCTTTGGTATGAAGCGTGTGTGGGCAAATGTACCACCGGCAGTAGTGTGGTATTTACGAATTTCAGATGCGAAGCCGCAACTAACTACTTCGATTGAAGAGTAAGTTGTTTTTGAAGCGCTTGAACTTGTTGAGTAAGAGATTCAAATTCTTGTTGGATGGTCGCATCTTTTTTGCAGTTTGAGCACAAGTTTTGGATAATTTTTCGTGCAGGAGCAATAGTGCGTTTTCCATTGAGTGCAGATTTTTTTGCTTGCAAGTCAAGTTGTTGACGCGCGCCCGCAATAGTGAATCCTTTTTCATAGAGTAACTCTTTTAAATTAATAAAAGTTGCAAGGTCGTCTACTGTGTAGAAACGTTGTCCTCCTGGCGAACGGAAGCCATTTATTTTAAATTCTTTTTCCCAGAACCGTATGATATATTTTTCAACTTTTAGAATTTTTGATAGTTCTCCAATACGGAATTGGCGTTTGCTCATTGGAAAGCCTTTGTGAGCCATGGTGACCTCTTTAGTTTATATGGATACGAATAAATTAGTTAATGTTTTCAGGTATTATAGTAATGTAAGAGCAGGCGTTTTACCATACTTATAAAAAAAGAAAAACATTTTTGGTGAAAAAAATAAAAGAGGCGTATTTTGATGCTGAATGAGTGATCGAATGGGTGGTTTTTTTCGCCTAGCACCTTATATACCTTTGTGATAGAATGGCAGCCTTCAAGTATTTATCTATTTCTTAACTACTATTCAGAAAAGGTTTTTCATGTTTGATAAACGCACGTTACTTATCGCCGCGCTTTCCTTTGCTACTGTTTTTGGAATTCAGATGTTTTTTAGAGATTCGTTTGATGGCGCAAAAAATAATCCAGCTCCTGTTGCAGGAAGCTCATATAAAATCCCATCAGCGCAAGACTTATCATTGCCTGCAGAAAAAGGGTTGCTTTTTGCGGCTGATGCAGTGGAGGCTGAAACATGTGTTGTGTCTACTCCTCGGTACCATGCAACATTTAGTACCCGTGGCGGCACGCTTGATACACTCTCATATCCAGAGCATTGTGATGTGAACGGTGTGCCATTGCGGGCAGTACATCATGCTGACGTTGCTGCGCAAGCTTCATTTGTCATTGGTTTGAACGAAGAAGCGCCGTTGCAGTATCGTTGTGACTCACAGCGTACGCTTGAGAACGGCGATGAGGCTATTACGTTCTCTGCGCGGATTAGTGAGTGGGTGATTAAAAAAACGTTTGTATTGCATCATGACACCTATGTGATTGATTTACTTCTTGAGTTCCAGTCACGTGTTTCTCGTCCATCAGCACTCCGCCCACGCTTGTTTGTTGCCGCTCCTCAGTTACATACGGTGAGCCGTGATGTGCAAAATGGTGTATATTTTGATGTGCGAAAAGCTACATTATATCAAGCAACAGATGCACAACGTGCTGCCGATGCGTGGATTGCGCCTCCTATGATTGGTATTGAAAATAGTTATTTTGCACATGTGCTCATTGCGGATAAAGATGGATTTGCGCAGCGTGGGTATTTCACAAGCACAGAGTCTTCATGGGTGAGTGCTATTGTAGAAGGTCCAGCACTTACAGATTCTGCTCAGTTCGCTCTTTCATATTATGTGGGGCCAAAATCTCTTCCCGCAGTATCTGCAGTTGATGCCCGCCTTGAAGGGCTCTTGCATTTTGGATGGCTCTCATGGTTTGCAAAAATGATTGTTCGGTTGCTGGCATGGCTTAATCAGTATGTACATAATTATGGGCTCGCTATCATTCTCCTTACTATTTTGCTGAAGCTTGTATTGCTTCCTTTTTCTATTAAGAGTGCTCGCTATATGGAGATGCAACAAAAGTTACAGCCGTATGTTGCAGGGCTTCGTAAAAAGTATGCCAACGATACTAATATGTTTAATGCCGAACTGGTTCGGTTGTATCAGCAACATAATGTTTCACCGGCCACATTCTTACTGGGATGCTTATTGATGGTTCCTCAGTGGCCTATATTTTTTGCGATGTATCGTGTGCTGAGTAATGTTATTGAATTGCATCAAGCGCCATTTTTCTTGTGGATTAAAGATTTGTCGGTAAAAGATCCTTTTTATGTGCTTCCTGCCGCGGTGGTAATACTTACCTTCTTGCAGCCGTTTGGTGGAGCGCAAGCAGATAGTCGCACCAAGATGATGGGATATATTATGCCACTTATTCTGTCTGCTATTTTTGTTAATATGCCAGCCGGATTGTTATTGTTTGTAATGACAAACTTCTTGGTGACCTTGCTTGAACAAAAAGCACGTAAGTTTTTGAGTAAGTAAAAGAGGCCTGACTTTTTGGGGAGAAACAGTATGCGTGATTTGCCCTCGCTTCAGGCTTTGATTCAGCAGTTGCGTCATATTCCTTATGTTGCATCAAAACAGGTGTATCGTGTTGCGTTGTATTTGCTTACCGCTTCTCCTGATCGCGCAGATAAGTTAATTGCCGCTATTACGCATGCTCGCTCTTCTATGGTGCTTTGTGAACATTGTGGAAGCTGGGCTGAGCAGTCGTCGGTCTGTGTGGTGTGTGCTGATCCCTCGCGTGATGCGTCAGTTGTGTGCGTGGTTGAGCAGTGGCCCGATTTGTATGCGATTGAGCGTCTTGGTGAGTACCGAGGCCGGTATCATGTACTGGGGGGTGTATTAAGTCCTTTGGAAGGGATTGGTCCTGAACAGCTCAGAATTAAAGAATTAACGGCTCGCCTTTCCAGTGAACCTATTCGTGAAATTATTTTTGCTATTAATCCGACGCCAGAAGGTGAGGCAACAATGAGTTATGTGCGGACTAAGCTTCCTGCTACAGGAGTGCTTGTGTCGCGTCTGGCAAGTGGAATGCCTACTGGTTCTCATTTATCTTATTTGGATAGAACGACGATTCATCGTGCGCTCGCGGGACGTCAGCCGCTGCTCTAAAAAAGTTTGCGGGTGTATTGCTATTTGTTTCTTGTGTATGAGCGTGGTATGCTACGGAGCGTAAGTTATCTTAAAAAAAAAGGTATAATATGCGTCAAAATAATGCTTTATATAAAGAGCGTAGAAAGAAGTTGCAGCAATCCCTTTCTACATGGACGGCGCGGGATACTATTTTTCTGTGTGCGGCGCTTGAGCCACACAGCGGTCGATTTGTTCAGGACAGTACTTTTTATTATTTTACCGGGCTTACTGAGCCGGGAGCGGTGCTTTGCATTGAAGGTGATGGTACCGAGCGATTGTTTGTTCCTCGGTATAATGGAGTGCGGGCTCAATGGGTTTCTCATGAGATCACCAGTTGCGACTCGCCAGCCCTCTATGGGTTTGACGCAATCGCGTATCAAGGAGACTTTGTTGGTGGGTATTCGGTATATCCTTTTTTAAATCAGAATATGTATCGTGACCTTATTGCATATGTGGTGGACCGTGTGGGGCTGCAGGGGTCTCTCTACGTATCAGGCCCATTGAAATGGAGTGGGTCGTATGGACAGCAGCTGGCGTGGTACCTGAGTCAGCAGATACATAAATTTTCTGACTTTCTTGTTGATATGAGTAGTGCAATAGCGGTGCTGCGTCGCAAAAAAGACCCGTATGAGTTGCAGTGTATTGTGCGTGCTATTGAGCGTACCGCGGCTGGCCAAAAGGCAGCAGCGGGTTTAATGCGATCTGGTCGCCGTGAAGGCGAGATTAGGGCGGCTCTTGAAGCGGAATTTGTTCGATTGGGGAGTAGTGTGCCCGCTTTTCCTAGTATTGTAGCGGCTGGTGGTAATGCCACCATACTGCATTATTTAGGGGAAGATGCTTTGTTGCAGGCGCCACAAGCAGTTGTGGTGGATATTGGTGCAACGTATGATCAGTATGCCGCTGATATTACGCGAACGTATCCGGTTGATGGACAGTTTTCAGATCGACAACGTGCGTTGTATCAGATAGTACTTGATACACAAGCGTATGTTGCATCATGTGCGCGGCCGGGGATGTATCTTAATAATCCGCATGATCCGCATAATTCATTGCAGCATAAAACAAAAGAGTTTCTTGATCAGTATGGTTTGGCTCAGTATATGCCGCACGGCATTGGGCATTTTATGGGACTTGATGTGCATGACGTCGGTGATCGATTGGTACCGTTGGGGCCTGGTGATGTTATTACCATTGAGCCTGGGGTGTATATCGGTGAAGAAAAAATTGGTATTCGAATTGAAGATGATTATCTTATTACTGAAACAGGGGTCACCTGTCTGAGTGATGGCATTATAAAAGAACTTGCAGATATTGAGGGAATCTAATGATACGTAGAGAGAATGAAGAGATGACGATGGGTGTTTTGCGTAAGCTTATTTCAGAACAGGGGACACGGTTTATTATTGTAACCGGCGGGGTATGTTCTTCTATAGGGAAGGGGGTTCTTCTCTCAAGTATCGGAGTACTTTTAAAAGATGCGGGATACCGTGTGGGTGTTATTAAGTGTGATCCGTATTTGAATGTTGATCCGGGAACGATGTCGCCACTTGAGCATGGTGAAGTGTTTGTAACACGCGATGGTGCAGAGACTGATTTGGACTTGGGGCACTATGAGCGCATGCTGGGTGAGCAATTTACTAAAGATTCTTCTATTACTGCCGGTAAGGTGTATAGCCATTTGATTTCTCAAG
>JBAXGS010000048.1:0-5880 GCA_037139275.1 bacterium
CCCTTGATCGGGGTCTTTAATTGGTAGACTCCGTCGGCGTTGGGCGCAATTGGCTGCTCGGGGTCTGCTGCTTGGTGAGTGCTTTCTGGGGCCTCACCTGCTACCGTGGTAAACGTACTCTCTGAACGCAATGGAGCTTCGCCCCTGAGTGTGTCTTCTTCTCGATTAGCTTCATATTCAGGCGTTGGCGCACTTATAGGCTCTGTAGGTGATGGGTCAGCCGTCTCTTCTGCAGCCGTTTCATCTCCGGCGGCCTCTATTTGTTCTCGTTTGGGGAGCAGGACATCGCAGAGTGCTGCATGGTCATATGTTTTATTTTGTGTGGCAGCAAATACTCTATGCACGCGTCCTAGCTCGGTGGCGAGCGCTGGAAGTTCTGGGATATCTGTGAGTTCAGGTATTTCTTTGGTAAGAGTAGCAAGCGTTTCTAGCCGTTCTTTGGAGTATTTGTCTATTTGAGCCCGTAGCATAGTAAAGCGTGCAGCAAGCTTGCGGTCTTGCACGCACCATATGGTAAGCTGCGCGAGAAGCTTTTGAGACTCTCCGGTAGTAAACGGGGCGGCAGAAGCCATCAGCTTTTTTGTGGTTATTTCAGTATATGTCTCTTTTTGCTCTTTGGTGAGGTTGGGTAATTCTTTGATGCTTTGTGTGAGAAGGGTAACCAGCTTCTTTTGCATCTCTTTGGCGTAATCAGCAAGCTCTTGTGCGGTAAGGCGGGCGTACAGAATAGTGATGCCGGAGCTGAGAAAGATTTCATAGGCATCGGCAAGATACTCTCTCCAAATCGAGTAAATGCCGGGATATTGAGCTGTGGTTTTTTCAGGTGCTTGCTTGATAAGGGTGTCAACAGTGGCAAGAGCGGTGCGATTGCGCGCTGTGAGGCTTTTGAAATCAACATCTTTATAAAATCGAGTAATACATCCAGCAAGCGGGGCGGTAATAATGCTGTCATTGCTTTTACCCATGCCAAGCGATTCATTTTGCAGAACTCTATCAGATACTATAATAAATGGTGTGTCAAAAAGTGGTTTCAGATTTTTTGCAATTTCGGTGTGCATGTTTCCAACGATTTGATAGGCACTTTCATCTTCTACCGAGTAGGTTTTAAATATATTGGCTATCAGTTCTTGGCTTTCGGTAATGTTTTTGGCTGCCTGTAGGGAATTTTTGTCGTATCGAGGGTTGCCGCGTGTGGTAAAAGGTGCCAGTAGGGAAGGGTCGGCAGAAAGTTTTGTTGCCTGAACATATGCTGCCGAGAGTTTGCTGAAGTTTATAAAGTCAGCATTTTCAGATTTGCGTTTAAAGCTTTCAAACGTTTTTATTTTGCAGGGCGTTTCTGTAATCCGTTTTTGCCATGCCTTTGTGCGCCGAGCGGTGTTGGTTTGTGTTTCGGCCGGAAGTTTTTGGTAATACGTACTAGGAATAAGGTTATACGGATTAATTTCTGTTTCTACAAATGTTTGGTAGGCCGTTCTATCGGCTTCTGCAGATTCACTGCGAGATCTGCCATCTGCTGCAGCTCTGCCGGCAGCGGTAAGCCACGATGCTGCAGATGCCGAGAAGGTGCATGCAAATACGCATATGCAGAGAGTAATGCGAAACGTGTGTTGGTACATATTCATGGGTAGGCATCCTCAGAGTGAGTGAGAGTGTGATACGATTACTGTGTATCACACTCCGATTCTGTTTGCCTAGAGATTGGAAGTGAGAGGGGGGTAGAGCGAATTAGATACATGTGCCTTACTCGTTGAAGTGGCCATCTGCGCCAGTACCTGTAATCAAATGCGCCGGAGTGGTAGTAGCTGGTTCCTCAATTTGTTCCTGCGGATCCCAGTTTTCTCCAACTGATGGCCATATTTCATTGGCAGAGTTAGCGTATTCTTTAAGTATGTTGCTGATTGGAGCCCTGGTCGACGCAGCAGGTGGCATGAACGTAAAATTGTTATTATTAAAAGCTGGCGAGGCCTGGTTTTGCTTTAAGGAGTAGTTATAGCGGGATTGGCTCTTCATCATTATTATAATTGCTATGCCATCGTCACCATTATATAGATAAATAGTCTTGACCGATTCGTTATTCAGTGGGCTTCCAGTTTCATTTAGAAGGGTCAGAGTCTTTATTTGGTACTCTGTGCTTGTGGTTGTTATTGTAATTGGCTTTGAAAGAGTGAATACATTCTGTGCCTTCTTTGCCTTTGCTCTTGACGGCGCTACAAGACCATCACTTGTTCCTTCAGCAGCACCTGAATCCTCACTACTAGCATCTGTAGTAGCTGCGTCTTCAGATACTACAGATGTGATCTTTATATTCAACTTCGTCATGCCTAAGAGAATAGATTCTGTTGCACTTGAAAGGCCTTCTTTATCGTGCACTAGTGTTATTGTTTGGGTATCATTTCGCCTGTCTTCTATCATTTTCATGGTGATATATTTTTTTAAACGCCCTGTGCTGCTATACCTATTTTCTTTTGGCATTGCCAATTTAACAACAAATGATCTTGGCGCTTTATACCATAATTCAGTGATTTTAATATCTGTACGAATGAAATTGATGTTCTCTTGTTTGTCTGGATCCATATTATCTGGACTGCCAATAGTGGCTCCTATTATTTCATATACATATCCAGGGGCCACGTCTTCAGAGGCCACAGGTTTCTTAGTGGTCCCCGTTAAACTTTTTAACCACGCACTGAGGCTTGCGAGAATGCCTTTTGCGGCCTCGGCACTTTCTTGTTCTGTGTCGTCTACTTCGCCGTCGTTGTTTGCGTCAGGGTTTGAGAGTGTCTGTTTTGCAAGCGTTTGAACTTTTGCTGGCGTACCTGTACCAAGATCATCAGCAGTTTTTTTTCGATTCATTCGTCTCAAAATTCTTTGCCACCAGCCTATTTGTTCTTTTACTTCTGCAGGGAGGGGCTGTGTCGAGACTGCTGGCCCGCTGGTAGCTGGCGACGTTGTGCTCATAGCCGAATCAGTGCTTTCTGCTCCTCTGATTGGTCCTTCATCGCCTTCATCTCCTGTTCTTTCATATTCTGCTGTAGGCGATAGTTCTATGCCCTCTGATCTAGAGTCAAGTTCTCTTTGAGGACGAACCGGTAGTGAGCCTGTGCGAGTTGGTCGGGAAGAAGCATCGCGAGGAGCTCTCGAAGTATCCCAATCTGCGTTTTCTATTGGTTTGGGTTCTTTATTGCGCTCTCTCCAAGTGTTCCAGCGCCCTTTGAGTGCTGTTAATGAGCTTCTTAGACCTTCAAATACTTTACGCTTTGCCGCAGTAACGTTTGGTTTCGCAGCAGCTGTATCTAATTGTTTGACGGCTTCTGTGATAGCATTGGTAGCACCTAGGGCTGCTTGTGTCTGTTCTGCGCCACTTAAGTTTTCAGCATCAGGAGCTGCTGATGACATCTCTTCTAAAGGAGCTATAACTGCTGTTGGTGCTCCCGCGTCCCTAGCTTCAGTGACCACCTCTTCTGTGGCTTGCATCAGTTTACTTATGTCACCCAGCTGCTGTTTCGTAGCGACAAGTTTTTGTCTCCTGATTCTTTGCTGCTGCGAGAGTTCGCGTTGGCGTATGTCTTGTTCTGTATCTCGTATAGCTCGTGCGCCACTTTGCTTTTCACGCTCATCCCGCTCGATTGTTTTGTCTGCAAGTGCTGCGGCATTGTCATCTAGGTCGTTAGTATCTTTTACTTCCGCTTCCTCATCTGCATCTTTTTGATCCATAATAAAGAAGAGATTTGCCAGTGTTTTTGGTCGCTCTACAATCGCTTTTTTATCTTCTGGGGTAAATGAGCCAGAGCGCACTGCTTGAATCATAGCAAGAAGATCGTACAACTTGGTTTTAGCCGCTTTGAATTCTGTGCGAGCAGCTGTTATTTTTTCTATATCGCGTGTAGTTTGATTGCGATATTTAGTTTTTTGGTAGCTAATGTCGCCATTTTCTTCTATCAATCCAGGTAGAACTGTTTCTTTCAAAGCAATAATACGATTTCCATTTAAAAGCCGTTGGTATTGATTGTGCAGTGTGCGAAGTGTGGTTTCAATAGTTTGGCACAGTTCTTTGACGCTTTTCTTTTTGTCGGCAGTGAGGTTTGAAAACGCAGTATGAACTTTTTCTACGGTTGCCTCACGTGCAGCTTTAGTGCTTGCAGCGCTTGCTGCTTTTTCTGTCGCACTGTCTGGGGTGCTTGAGTCACCTTCTTCTGCACCTGAATCAGCTGCTGCGCTTGGAGCAGCTGCGATGATTTGCAAGTAACTGTTTAATTTTGCGATAGCTGCTTCAACTTGTTTTTGAATATCTTGTACCGCTCCGCGCGCGCTGTAAATACCAAGCCCTGCAAGGACTGCAACGTCTTGATACCCCGCAATATACGTTTGCACATTATTCAGCCAGCCACTACTCATAATAAGCGGCACAGAACTTGCAGTTGCTTCGGGGTCGCCCGACTTGCTTGGAGCAGGTTGATTTTTCTTGAGAAGCGCGCATTGTCCTGCCATGCTATCAACAACGGCTGCTGCAAGACGTGTCTGAAAATCAATTTCATTATAGGTGGTAATGATATCAGATATATTGCCTGGCAAATTGCTGGAAAGTGGGCCAGCTTCGCTTGCAAGTTGAGTGTACACAGCTGCGGGGTCTTGAAGATTTATTTTTGTACTAGACTTTTGAGTATCCCAGAGTGTTTTATACATATCTCTGATTACGCTTTCGTCGAGAAGTTTTTTCTTGTCTTCCGCGTCGTCTTTTACTTTGTTAAAAAAGGATGTCGCTTGTTCTTGAATCTTTTTAATCCACGCTTTATCTTTAGAAGACACCGGGCTAAAGTAAAGCGTGTCAGAGTCTTCTGTTGTCGCTGTAAGATTAAATCCTAAAATGTCTGTTGCTACGGTGCGGTTATACTTGAATGCCTCTGCAAGTTCTTTTCGAAGCAACACAACTTTGTCTTGAATTTGTTGGGCGGTAAGCGCTGAAGTGGCACCCGTTGTTGTGTCAGCAATATTTGCTTTTTCGAGTCTCGCTTTAAATTCCTTAATCTTGTCTTCGGCTTTTTTTAGGCCAGGCTTTAAACCTAATTTTTTACTCCTGGTTCGCAGTGTTTTTTCTTGTTTTTCTCCCTCGGCAATCAGTTTAACTGCATCAATAAGCTCAGGCTGCTCGGTAGTCAAACGTGCGTTGCGTAGTCCGTATACTGCGGTTGTCTCATTCCACTTTTTTTTGCGCTCAATATGCTGTTTGGTTTTGGTTTGATTGCCACGAACAGTTGCGGCGAGCACATCGGTACTCATGAAGGTTTGATACTTAGTTCTGAGTTCTTCAATGTTTTCATTTAATGAGTCAAGATATGCGGCCGATTGCTTAGGGTTTTTTGCGACATCATCGGGAGCACCCCAAGTGAATGCATTCTGTATTTTTGCGGCAGTGAGTTTTCCTCCAAAGCAAACAGATGGCGTCCACAAAGAGCAGAGCGCAATGGCCGATATAAGCAGGTGACGTATGTTTTTCATAAAACCCTCGCAGTAAAAAGTATATCTCTTTGCTAGTATAGAAAAAACAGTGCTCCTTCATGCAAGGATTTATGCAAAGCGGCCTGGTAGGCTATTATTCCTGCAGTGTTTTACGCAGAAGCTGTAACTGCATGCCATGCAGTATTCCATTGAGCAATGGCAGCTTTACGTAGCGCCGGATCTTCTGTGGGAACCGTCAGGCCAGCTTGGAGTAGTATGTGTGTCAGTGGATTGCTTGTAATAGTAGGAACATCAAGCGCGGTAAGTGCAGGGTCTGCTTTTTCAATATCGACAAAATCTTTTTTGGTTGGTGCAGGTCCCGCATCAGCGACCGGTGTTACTGGTGCAGCAGCAGCATACGCCATTCCCGCTCCCGCCATACCC
>JBAXGS010000049.1:0-5848 GCA_037139275.1 bacterium
GGAGCTTTTTTAAGTGGATCCTATATACGAGCTTTCTGAATGATATATACTTGTTTTATTATTGTGTTAGTACTCTATTTTGAGTGTATATAAGTAAAGGAGTCTGTATGAATAGTAAAATACTTATGGCGTTGATGTGTGCTTGGGTGAGTTATGGGGTGTCTGCGGGTGATGCTTCTGCCGTCTTACCAGTTCAGCTGACGCCGTGGGACAATGCGGCAGAAAAATATGAAAATATAGCAAGCCTTAGAAAGAACCTTAAATCGAATAAGGTTCCGAACGACATGATTCAACAAACTGTAGATCAGACCAAAGGATTCGATACTTTGGGTTATTTAAATGCTTCTGAATTCGAAGCTGCCAAAAAAAAGGTTAATCAGGCTCAAGGAGTTGAAGTATTTGGGCATGTAGTTAATATCGGGGGGCTTGTTACCCAGATAGCAGTTGATAAAAATGCATCACTTGAGTTCTTGAATAGGTTTGAGCGCTTTAAAAACAGTAAAACGTTTCAAGGCTTGCGTACCAATAAAAAACATAGACTTGAACGAGCAGCATTATCTTTTGCGCAATCGCTTGCGGCATCTGCGCTTATGAGACTTGGTGGCTCCTGGTACAAAAATCGTGTAAAATATCAGTTTAATAAAACGTATAGAGGCGAACCAGGTGTGAGTGCAGAGGCTGGTACCACAACTGATGTATAAACCTATTATACCGGGAAGAGCTGCATCAGCTGCAGTACATTTTTAAATCGCTGGACTGCAGTTCCAGCTGTTTGTTGGTGTTGCTGCTCATCGGCCAAGAAAATGGTTTTGAGTCCAAAAGTTGCCGCTTCTTTGAGGCGTGGCTCAATGTAGCTAATTGGTTTGATGTGTCCAGTTAAACTAATCTCGCCCAGCGCAAGAGATTTCTCGGGCAAGGGGATTTTGAAAAATGAAGATAAAAGCGCCAGCGCAATCGCAAGATCGCTGGCACTTTCTTTTATGCTACAACCGCCACTGACTTTAAAAAAGATATCAATACTGCTGAATTCAACGTGCAGGTATTTTTCCAAAATTGCAGCAATAAGAGCCACTCGTTTGGGGTCCACGCCGGTTACAATGCGTTGCGGCATGCTAAATTTGGTAGGGATGCACAGTGCTTGTAGTTCAAGTAGCAGCGGCCGTGTGCCTTCCAGGCTGCAGGTAAGTGCAGAGCCGGGCGCGTACGTAGCCTGGCTGAGGAGGTGAGCATTGATGTTGCTGACTGATTGCAGGCCGGTGGGTGCCATTTCAAAAAAACCTATTTCATCAATAGTTCCAAAACGGTTTTTGACCGCGCGGAGTATGCGAACATGCCAGCGATCTTCCCCTTGCAGATAGAAGACACCATCCACAATATGTTCAAGCAGTTTGGGGCCGGCCATGTGGCCGTCTTTGGTGATGTGGCCAGTTATGATAACGGTAATATTCTCTTTTTTAGCAAGATTCATAAGCATAAATCCGGCATGTTTGAGATGGTTTATAGACCCCGGAATTGTTTGGCGGTCGTCATCTTGAATGACGCAATTTTGTATTGAATCGATAATAACAATGGCTGGTTTTTCTGCGGTAACGGTAGAAATAATGGTGGGAAGATCGGCGCAGTCTGAAAATCGTAACTGACTGGTATGCGCTATATTAAGGCGGAGTGCCCGCTGTTTGAGCTGAGCGCCTGATTCTTCTGATGAAAAGTAGAGTACCTGTTGCGTGTGGGCCAGTCCGGCTGCAACTTGCAGGAGGAGGGTCGACTTACCAATACCAGGATCACCGGTAATAATTAAAAAAGCACCGGGGACAAGGCCACCCTCGCCCATCACGCGGTCCCATTCTGGAATTCCGCTGGTATAGCGGGTGAGTGATACGGCATGGGCAAGATCATTGAGTGCATAGAGAGGGGTGATGGAGTGTGCAGAGAGTGTATGCGCAGCCCCCTGCGCTGGGGGAGTATGGAGCTCAAGCGTATTCCATGCTTTGCATTCAGGACAGCAGCCAATCCATTTAAACGTAGTAAAACCACAATTGCTGCAGATGTGCTGGGTATTATTTTTTGCCATAGCGCGATGCAGGGCGATTAATGCTAAAACATGAGCGGCACCGTGCTTCGTATGAATCTTCTGCTCCAATAAGAATGAGCGGATCATTCCAGTCGGCAGGATTACCATTCACCAGCCGCTGGGTAAAACGGGCATCTTTGCCGCATCGCACACAAATAGCAGTGAGTTTATGTACGTGGTCGGCAATGGTAAGAACATGAGGCATAACGCCAAACGGCTCGCCGCGAAAATCTGTATCAAGGCCGGCCGCAATCACACGCACTCCTTGGTTGATGAGGTCTTCAATTACATCAAGCACTTCGAGGGGGAAAAATTGTATTTCATCAATAGCAACAACCTGAACATCATCTGGAATTGCTGCGCGCATTGAGGTCATATCATCAGCGGCTGCTGCGATAAGAATTCGCCCTGCGTGTGAGTTGATGCAGGTGGTATCTACACGGTTATCAATGCGGTGTTTAATAGTGACTACTTTTTGTTTGGCATATTCCGCACGGCGAATCAGCCTCATAAGCTCTTCGGTTTTTCCCGAAAACATGCAGCCAACAATGACCTCAAGTGAGCCTTTATTATGCAGCATGACTCGCTCCTTTTTCTGAGACTTTATTTATTACAAAGCAGCTTCGGCAGCGTGGTTCATAGGTTTCGGCTGCGCCAACAAGCATGAGCGGATCATCATAGCGAGCAGGTTCTCCATTGACGATGCGTTGAGAAAAATGAGAATGCTTGCCGCAATTGCTGCATATGGCATTAAGCTTTGTCACACTGTCGGCAAGAGCCATAATGGTAGGAATAATACCAAACGGTTCTCCTCTAAAATCAAGGTCAAGGCCGGCAACGATCACCCGTTTGCCTTGCTCAATAAGTGTGGTAAGAATAGGAATAATTTCTTTAGGGAAGAACTGAAGCTCGTCAATTCCTACAACGTCAATACTGTGTGATGCGAGGGTTAAAATTTTACGAATCCCTTGTGGGGTGTTGTCGATAGGGTGTGCGGAACGTTCTTGGCCATCGTGGGAAAGAATGCATTGATGATGAGCACGAGAATCAACCAAATGTTTAATGGTGAGTACGGTTTGTTTTGCAAATTCTGCACGACGCAGCCGACGCATAAGCTCTTCTGTTTTTCCGGAGAACATTGATCCGCAAATTACTTCAAGGCGGCCGGGGTTCTTTTTTGCAGGTATGTAGAGATTTTCTGGGGCATGAGTCATGGTCGGTAGCCTTTGTTTGTGAATACTAAAGTAGTCGTAACCGTGAGTCGGTAGTGTATGCGATATTGTGAGGCTATTCAAGCGTACTTGAGATTTCCGCAATTTCACGTGTAATGGTGTTTTGGCGCGATTTATTATAGGCAAGATTCAGCGCTTCAAGGTATTTTTTTGCATTATTTGTTGATTGATCCATGGCGATAAAACGTGCAGCATTTTCTGAAATGAGATTGTTAAATAATGCATGTACCAGCGCACTATATAAATGTTGTTTGACTAACGCTTCACCTAGTTTTTCAGGATCTTGTTCCCAGAGGTATCGTTCTTTATTGGCAAGAGATTGTTTTTCGGTTGCTGCATCAGCTTTTTCAAGAGAGAGTGGGATGAGCTCAAGTTTATTGGGGACCTGAAGAAAAAAGTTTTTGAGATGGGTGTAAAAAATGGTCACCGAGGTGTAAGGAACTTTTTGCGACCAGATATGAGAGACAATGGTTTGCGCAATGCTACTAATAGTAGAGAGGTGATATTCTGGTATGCGGTCGATAATGGTACCGTAGTTTGATTCTTTGAGGTATGAACATGCTTTATTGCCAATGGCTATAAGCGATGGCTTGGTAGTTTGTGTTGAAATAGATGATCGTTCAAAAAATCGGATAAGGTTGTTGTTTAAACCGCCACAGAGTCCTTTTGCACTTGAACAGACAATGGTCAGAGCGTGCTCACCAGACTTGTGCTGGGTTGCGGATTGTTTTTTTTGATATGCGGCAGGAAGGACCGCATATCCGTCAGAAAGAAGGCTGGTAAGGGTGTTTGTTGCGGTGCGATATGCAGTGAGCATTGAGCGTTGCCGTTCAAGCTTTGAATAAAAAGACATAGCAATCAGGCGCATAGCTTTCGTAATTTTTTGTGTCTTTTGTACTGTTAATATGCGACTTTTTATATGCGAAAGATGTGCCATGCACCATGATCCTTTTATTTTTGCAAAGAGGGACGAAACTGCTATGCTCTTTATGAGAGTGGTAGTGTACGCAAGTTATAACCTGAATACAATGATGGGTGGTTTTTCATATGGTAGTTTTGGTTGACGGATATAATGTTACCCGCTTTTTATTCCCCCGCGAATCTCCCTCGCATGAGGCTGAGCTGGCCTTTTTTCTTACCCGTCTTGCCCGCTATTACGCATTAAAGAAAGAACATATCCATGAGATTGTGGTTGTGCTTGATGGGGGGATGTTTTCACACAAGACGCGTGAAATACATAGAGGAATTGTTGTTGTGTATGCTGGGCACGGGCGAAAAGCAGATGATGTGCTGGTGGAGTATGGCAAGCAGTTTCGAAATGGAGCCATTTTAGTGAGTAATGATCGAGAATTGCAGCGACGCATGGCGGCGCATGCCAGCGAAAGCGTTGGGGTTGCTCAGTTTTGGGATATGGTCACTACGGTATGCCTCGCGCAGCAAGAAGATGCTGCGGTACGGTTTGGGACAATTAATTTTACGAAATATAGCAGTGACGACGACGAAGACAGCACTCTGGCTGGCGAGGTTGATGGATTGCTGATTGAAGGAAGCATGAGTCTTCCCCTGCATAAACATGAGAAGGACCTGCTGGGGCAGCAGCGGCGCGGAGTGAATACGTTGAGCAAAAAGGAAAAAGCGGTCAGGGCCATGCGTAAGAAATTGGGTTAATAGAAAGGATTAGTATGCAAAAACGTATTCAGTACACATTAGAGCAGCTTGACCAGGTTGCTGCCGCTGTGTATGAAGATATCACGCCCGGCTCGATACTTATTTTGAATGGGCTCCTGGGGGCAGGTAAAACAACTTTTATACAAAAGTTATGCCAAACATATGGTGTGCGCGCGCCGGTGGTGTCGCCAACCTATTCATATGTTTCGACGTATGAAGTTGCGGGACTTACGATATATCATTTTGATTTATACCGAATCAGTGGCATTGAGGAGTTTGAAGCGCTGGGATTTTATGAGTATTTAAATGATACCAATTCACTGATTTGTATTGAGTGGCCAGAGCGCATTGCTTCATTGCTTGAACGTGAGATGTATTGTGATCGGGTAATTTCATTAACATTTTTATACGTGATGAGCGATGAAAAAGTGCGAGAATTACGCTGGATTGTGAGGCCTCCTGTTGTGTCAGTGAACGATATGCTGCTTGAGGAATAAAAAAAAGTAGTTGCATTCCGTGATAAAACCGGTATCATATCCACCCTCTTGTTTCTTTGAAGTTTTCATTCGCCTGTAGTTATCCGTTGTAACGGGGAGATTCCCGAGCGGCCAAAGGGGACGGACTGTAAATCCGTTGGCAACGCCTTCACAGGTTCGAATCCTGTTCTCCCCACCATAATATGTAGCGGTGGATTGCGGAGGTACGCATTACAGTATACAATACGGTCGTGCGGGAATAGCTCAATTGGCTAGAGCGACAGCCTTCCAAGCTGTAGGTTGCGGGTTCGAGTCCCGTTTCCCGCTCCAAAATTAAAAAATAAAGGTGCTGGCATAGCTCAGTTGGTAGAGCAACTGATTTGTAATCAGTAGGTCGCGGG
>JBAXGS010000050.1:0-5847 GCA_037139275.1 bacterium
CTCAAGAAAAAAGGTTTTGAGCGCAGTGTTTCAAAAGCATTGTTGGGTCAGCGGATTGAAGCAGGCGCATTGCCTGACAGTGTTGCTGATAAATTTACTGTTGGCCAACGTATTACACCTGAAATTCTTGATGCATTGAAAGATGCAGGAGTTAAGAGTTTAGCAGTTCGTGCTAACACGGTATTAAATCGTGTTGTTGCAAAAGACATTATTGATACAGTCACCGGCGAAGTTCTTGTTGAGCAAGGTAAAACGTTGGGTGCTGATGAGATTGATGCAATTGTTGAATCAGGTGGCGTAGGCGAAATTGAGTTAGTACGATCTGGTGGGTATGTAGTTCCTCCATTTATGGCTCTCACACTAGGCGCAGATAAAGTGAATAATTACGCTGATGCATTGCGTGAAGTGTATTATCGTTTGCGTCCTGGTGATATTCCAACTGTTCAGCTTATGGAAGAATATATTAAAAATATTTTCTTCAACCCTCGTTTTTATGACATGACTTTGGTTGGTCGATTACGTACCAATCGTAAGCTCAGTTTAAAGCTTGATAATACCATTACTCATCTGACCAAAGATGATATCATTGCAACCATTAAGTATTTAGTGCGCTTGCGTGAATGTGGAGAAGGTGAACTGGATGACATTGATCATTTAGGAAACCGTTGTGTGCGCCTTGTTGGTGAATTGATGGAAAATCAGTTGTACACAGGATTTGCACGTATTGAAAAAATTGTTCGCGAGCGCTTTAGATTACAAGAAAATGCGGCTGCATTAATGCCGTACGATTTCTTGAATGTAAAGCCTCTTGCGGCAGTTATGCGTGAATTTTTTGGTACCGGACAATTATCACAATTTATGGATCAAACAAACCCTCTTGCTGAAATGGCGCATAAGCGTCGTATCTCAGCACTCGGGCCTGGTGGTGTGACTCGTGAACGCGCAACATTTGAAGTGCGTGACGTACACGCATCTCACTATGGACGTATTTGTCCTATTGAAACACCAGAAGGTCAGAACGTTGGTTTGATTTCATCTCTTTCAACCTATGCACGTGTCAATGAGCTTGGCTTTATTGAAACAACGTACCGTCCTGTTGTGGATGGCGTTGTACAAGATGAAGTAGTGTTTCTTGATGCGTTCCAAGAAAATGGCAAAAATATTGCGCAAGCAGTAACACCATTGAATAAGCAAAGTAGAATTGCGCTTGATAGAGTACAGGTGCGCTGTGATGGTGATATTATTACCGTTGACGCCGCTGATGTACATTATGTTGACGCATCTCCTCGCCAGATGGTGTCTGTTGCGACAGCGTTGATTCCATTTTTGGAACACGATGACGCGAACCGTGCGTTGATGGGTTCTAACATGCAGCGACAAGCAGTGCCGCTGGTGCGTTGTGAGCCGCCATTAATTGGTACCGGTATGGAACAAGACATTGGTGTTTCACAAGGTGTTGTTTTGACAGCACGCAATGCCGGTGTGGTTGAGTATGTTTCATCTGATAAGATTGTAATTCGTCTTGATGAAGTTGGCGGCGATGAGCGTTGGTTTGCTCGTCCTGTAGATATTTATGAGTTGAAGAAATTTGGTCGATCAAGTCATAACACGTGGGTACATCAAACACCTATCGTAACGGTTGGTCAGCGTGTAGGCTTTGGTGATGTATTGACCAATGGTGCTGCAACTGAGCGTGGTGAATTGGCTCTTGGTTCAAACGTATTAATGGCATTTATGCCATGGCACGGCTACAACTTTGAAGACGCTATTTTGGCAAGCAAGCGATTGGTTATTGATGACGTATTTACCTCTGTGCATATTGAAGAATTTGTTGTAGAGGCGCGTGATACTAAGCTTGGTGCTGAAGAGATTACTAAAGATATTCCAAACGTAAGTGAAAAAGAACTTGAAGCGCTTGATGATGACGGTATCGTGTATGTCGGAAGTCGTGTAAAGCCTGGTGATATTTTGGTTGGAAAAGTAACACTCAAAGGTGACGTACAAGTTTCTCCTGAAGAAAAATTGTTGCGAGCGATATTTGGTGAAAAGTCACGTGAAGTACGTGACACATCATTGAGAGTCCCACCTGGGATTGAAGCAACCGTTGTCGATGTGAAAATCTTCTCTCGTAGCGGTATTCGTAAAGATAAGCGCTATAAAGAAATTGTAGCAAAAGAGACGGCAAAAATTGAAGAAAACTACGGTCATCAATTGCGTATTTTGCATGATGCAATTCGTGGGAAAATTGAACGATTGCTGACTCAAGTTGATCCGAAGAAATATTCTTCAGCTCAGCTTGCACCAATGACTATGCCTGAACTGCTTGCTATTAAAGTAACAAGCAAAGAAGTAACAGAGCGTATTTCACGATACGAAGAAGTACTTCAAAGCCAAGAGCAAGTTATTGCAGCGTTAAAAGAAGAACGTATAGCAAAATTACGTAAAGGCGATGATTTACCATCAGGTGTTATTAAAATGGTACGTGTATACGTAGCAATGAAACGACATTTGTCTGTTGGTGATAAAATGGCTGGTCGTCACGGGAACAAAGGTATTGTATCTCGTATTGTTAATACGGAAGATATGCCGTATATGGCCGATGGAACTTCAGTTGATTTAGTATTGAATCCACTGGGTGTACCGGGTCGTATGAACGTGGGGCAATTGCTTGAAACGTTACTTGGTATGGCTGGGAAGAAAATTGGTTCTCAACTTGCTGCGCAAGTAAATACTATGGCGTATGCAGAAATTAAGAATCGATTGGTTCAGTTGTATGACAAACAAACAGTTGCAGATCTTGAAGAAACAGGTGGCAAAGAAGCTGTTGAAGCGTTAGCGCGTACTATTGCGCGTCGTGGTATGGCGTATGAAACACCGGTATTTGATGGTGCTGATTATCATACACAGATTTCTCCTTTGCTTGCTGAGCACGGATTATCTCCTGATGGAACCTATCAATTATTTGATGGATTAAGCGGTGATATGTTTGAGCAAAAAGTGACTGTCGGTTGTATCTATATGATGAAATTGAATCACTTGGCTGATGATAAATTGCATGCGCGTTCTGTTGGGCCGTACTCCTTGATTACTCAACAACCATTGGGCGGTAAAGCTCAATTTGGGGGGCAACGTCTCGGGGAAATGGAAGTATGGGCGTTATATGCACATGGAGCTTCGTATACCTTGCAAGAAATGTTGACGTTGAAATCTGACGATGTGAATGGTCGGGTAAAAGCGTATGAATCTATTGTTCGTGGTGATGAAGTGCCAGAGCCTGGTATTCCAGAGTCATTTAACGTATTGGTAAAAGAATTGCAGAGCCTTGGTTTAGCGGTTGAATTGTTCAGGACGAATAAGGAGCAAGTTGGTGAATAACAAAATTTTCGAGCGTTTTAAAGAGTACGTTAACACGGCTCATTTTAACGCGCTTCGTATTAGTATTGCATCACCAGAGCGTGTAAGCGCTCTGTCGTATGGTGAAGTGAAAAAGATTGAAACAATCAACTATCGCACGCTCAAACCAGAGCGAGATGGCTTGTTCTGTGCTCGTATTTTTGGTCCTCAAAAGGACTGGGAATGTAACTGCGGTAAATATAAGCGGATGAAGCACCGTGGCGTTACCTGCGAAAAGTGTGGTGTTGAAGTAATTCAAGCACGCGTTCGTCGTGAGCGTATGGGGCACATTAACTTGGTGTCGCCGGTATGTCATATTTGGTTCTTAAAAGGGATTCCAAGTCATTTGAGTATGATTTTAAATATGACGGTTCGTGATCTTGAGCGTGTAACCTATTTTGATAGTTACATTGTTCTGCATCAAGGAAATTCGCCATACCCATTTAAAACACTGTTGACCAGTATGTAATACGACGATTACGTTCGTGCCAATACTGATGACATTATGTTTAAAGCAGATATGGGAGCTGAGGCTATTAAAGAATTGCTTCTCAAGCTCGATCTTGAATTTGAGATGCGTAAACTTGAGCAAGAGCTTGAGCAAACAACATCGATTGCTGTTCGTCACAAATTGGGTAAACGATTTAAAGTATTATCTCGTATGCACAAAGCAGGGGTAAATCCTGCATGGATTGTGATGCAAGTATTGCCGGTAATTCCGCCAGATTTGCGTCCATTGGTTCCTCTTGAAGGCGGCCGGTTTGCGAGCTCTGACTTGAATGATTTATATCGTCGTGTACTGAATCGTAATATCCGACTTCGTCGTTTGATTGAACTTGATGCGCCTGACGTTATTGTAAAGAACGAAAAACGTATGTTGCAGGAATCTGTTGATGCGTTGATTGATAATGGTCGTCGTGGTCAGCCAGTTCGTGGACAAAATAAACGTCCTTTAAAATCATTGAGCGAAATGCTTCGTGGTAAACAAGGGCGCTTCCGTCAAAACTTGCTTGGTAAGCGTGTTGACTACTCAGGACGTTCGGTTATTGTGGTTGATCCTGAGCTTCAATTGGATAAATGTGGATTGCCAAAATTAATGGCATTGGAATTGTTTAAACCATATGTGTATGTCGAGTTGCAGCGTCGCGAATTAGCGCCTAACTTGCGTGTAACTAAAAAAATGGTTGAAGACATGGTGCCTGAAGTGTGGGAAGCACTTGAAGCGGTAGTAAAAAATCGTCCAGTACTTCTGAACCGTGCTCCAACGTTGCACCGTCTTGGTATTCAAGCGTTTTATCCTATCCTTGTAGAAGGTAAAGCTATTAAAATTCATCCGCTTGTATGTTCTGCATTTAACGCAGACTTTGACGGTGACCAAATGGCGGTTCATATTCCTTTGAGCTTAAAAGCGCAACAGGAAGCGGCACAGTTAATGTTGTCGACAAAAAATATTTTATCTCCTTCAAACGGTAAGCCAATCATGGTTCCGGCGCAGGATATGGTTCTTGGGTTGTATTACATCACCAAGGGTCGTAAAAATGTACCAGGACAAGGATTGAATTTCTCGGGGATAGCGGAAGTTATTGCAGCGTATCAACGCAATGTGCTTGCTGTGCATGCTCTCATCAATCTGCGTCATGCGGGTGAGATGATAGAAACAACAGTTGGTCGTGTGCTTGTATATGAAACAATGCCTGTTGGCGCCCCATTTGATTGGTGTAACCGTGCATTAAAGAAAAAAGACATTGTAAAACTTGTTTCTCGTGTCTATAGCAAATATGGTCAAGAAGCGACTGTTATATTCTTGGATAAGATTAAAAAACTTGGTTTTTATAATGCAACGCAAGCAGGGCTTTCATTGTCGGTAGACAATTTAATTATTCCTGAAGAGAAAAAAGAATTAGTAAGCAAAGCGCATAAAGAAGTTGAGCGCATTGAAAAACTGTATGCTGATGGTGCCATTACTAATGGTGAGCGTCATAATAAGGTAATTCAAACATGGGCGCGTGCAACTGATGATGTCGCAAACCACATGATTAGTGCTTTACAAGAGCAAGATCGTAGAGAATATATGAATGAAGAAGGACGTGTTCGTTCTGACTTTAACCCAGTATTCTTGATGCTTGATTCTGGTGCGCGAAGTTCTAAACAGCAGATTCGTCAGCTGGGTGGTATGCGGGGCTTGATGGCAAAACCATCGGGGGAAATTATGGAAACACCAGTTCTTGCTAACTTTAAAGATGGCTTGAACGTGTTTGAATACTTTATTTCTACTCACGGTGCTCGTAAAGGTCTTTCTGATACAGCGCTTAAAACAGCTGACTCTGGTTATTTGACCCGTCGATTGGTTGACGTAGCGCAAGACGTTGTAGTAACTGAGCGTGATTGTCAGTCTATGGGATATGTTACGATGACTGACCTGCGTGAATCAGGAGATATTCTTGAGCCGCTAGA
>JBAXGS010000051.1:0-5730 GCA_037139275.1 bacterium
ACAGAATGTTCTTCCCACTGCAAAACAGCGTGCCCCACACCTGGACATGCAGTCGGTGAGCGAGGACAACTATGATCGCTTGAAAAGTCTAAATCTCTCGCGTCAGAAGCTCCTCTGCTCATTACCTCAAAAAGCAAAGGTGTTCTTGAAATCTCTCGTGCACTATGCGATGGAAATCCACCACCAAAATAACATGAAGAAATGGCAGGCCACACGCGTTGCAAAAAAGTATCATATTCAGATACCAAAGCATCAGCAGGTGCTTCATCGCAGAGTGGCAACGCAATAATTTTTACCCCACTTACAACACATGTCGCACATGAAACCAAAAAAGAATCTGTTAAAATACAGTACCCAAAAGCGAGGTTGCGATGAATCATCATTGTTTTTGATCCAACAAACAACAACACAACTCGCCCAAACGGCAAAATAGACTCTCCTGTGTTCATAAGAATATGTTTTTGGCTCATTTTATCATACATAACCGCAGGCTCATGTTGCCATTCACCATCTATATTCACACAAAGCACTCCCTGTGTATCAACAGAATTAACACACAAAAATGCATGTTTTGACTGTGTTGAATGCGCTGTCGACACTGTCTGTCTTCTCAAACCTTCATCAGTTGCACCCAATGCACTTATAAACAGGCAGCACAAAGCAGCCATCTTAAACATATTATTCATAGATCCCCAAACGTATAATTCTTATCTTATTTTCCCCAAACCTCCTGCGATACTATTTTTGGCGCAACACTAGAGTGCAACTCAAGCGGCCTAAATAAAGGACTCGTGCGAGCTTCTGCGGAAGTAAATTGTTTTTCAAGCACCTCTCCCCAGAACCGCTCAATAGTACGTCCCACATACCCCTCATACACTGCAAACAGAGGCACTGAGGGTGCCGGCACACCTTCCCCATAATAGGTAAGCCAACTCGCAGCATGCAACTTACGGCGATAAACAACCGCTTCATGAACAATGAACATTGGAATGCTCACAATATTCATGACCGCCATACACTTCCCCTTTGAATTCCAGGCGCATCGTCGCTGAGCTTCCAAGACAAGTAGGTGCGTGTCACCTAAGGCTACACACGCTCTCCCATCTTTCATCCGCCGCAATGAAAATATATAGCTCCCACATGCTATATCCGCAGCGCACTCCTCAATCGGACTGAGTGGTTTACCCACAGCCACATACTCTGCATCAGAGCACACCCATGTAAGCGTCTTATTGTCATACACAAATAACCACGCATGCGTATGCCATTTACCTTTCCGCAAGACATCTTGCGTAATGTAAAAACAACGAGTGCACATATCACATTTACTCGTATCTGCAACAACATCAGTCAGCACATCGCATACTGAAAATGCACTTCCACAATCACCAGCCCACAGGCCGCAACCTAAACAGATCATTATGCTCAACACTATCAATCTTATATTCATACTCGTCCGCTTTCCTATTGTCGCACTATATATACAATATGCAGTGTACTGAAAATATTTCTCGCCCTCACTAGGCCCTCGTCAGGCAGGCTACTCTTTACCATGAAGATGGACTCGCATCCCACCGTGCTTCAATGCCAGGAGCTCCAGGACGCACCCCTTGTTCACGCTCATCATCGCCTCGATATCCATTATCGCCCACAAGGAACTCGCCCTCAAGCTCATCATCATCAACAACAGTTGCTCCACTCGCTGGAGAACCAGATGAAATAACAGGAGAGTTATTGGCACTGCTTTGCACAGAAGAAAATGCGCTCCGAATGACAACAGGAGGCATTTGCGCCTTTACCCATGCATCATCAAGGAGATACAACAGCGCCAAAGGAACAGCTGTATCTCTAAAAATGGTCATAGGAAAGTGCGCTAAAAAATCATGCAGCGATGACTCTGAAAATGAATAATGCTCTTGCGCAATAATCATTGGCAGTACCGCAACAAGTAACTGGTTTGCCCGCCCTGTTTTTGAATCTGGATCAGCATACATAATAACCTGAGATGGATATTGCTCTAAAGACCCGAGAACCGTGTTTCCAAAAAAACTTCCTTCAATTATATGCAAACCAACCGTCATAGTACGCGATGGCACAGACACCGTGATATAAGATTGCGTAGCAGCGGCAACCACTGCCTGCGCAACATAAAAATGTGAGCCCTCATACCAGCACACTATCCCTTTTTGACGCCCTGGGCTGTACACAAAAAAATAATCACTTGTTACCAAGCGTCTTGCGTAAAACGGAAAATCTCCTCCGTCTGACGAAAAAAGAGAACATACAAAAAAAAGACAAGAAAATAACAATCCACATTGAGTCATCATAAAAAGCCACCCCCATGGCTGAAAAGAAAAAACTGACTGATTCACTGTGAAAGAATATGCGGAAGTATACCTACTTTTTTGAAAAAAGATACAAAGCACACAGAGTACTAAAGATTTATATATGCAAACTTTTCCTCTATACTACCTTCCCCGCGCAGCTGTTTGTATAAGGATTTTCCATGAAACGTTTTTTGTTACTTTTTCTCGTTGTACTCTCGTGCGGCACTATAATTACACCTCAACTTAAACTTAAACAGAGCGCTCCTCCTTCTCTGGTGGCAGCCCAAAAATACAGTCCCATAGCCGCCGACCTGCCTACTGAAATGAGCATAGAAACCTTATTTGGACCGGTACATATAACAGAACCGGTGCTTATTGAACTACTCAATCATCCGATCATGCTTAGAACACAAGATATCGACCAGCATGGGCCACCAACCTATTTTGCAAAGCAACCAACCTTTTCTCGGTATGAACATTCAATAGGAGTTTTCGCACTCCTTCGGCTCTATAACAGACCACTTATAGAACAAGTTGCGGGGCTCTTGCATGATGTATCGCATACAGTATTTTCACACGTTGCAGACCACCTCTTTAAAACCGGCAATCAAATTAATTATCAAGATACTATCCATGAATGGTATCTTGATAAAATGTGCCTTGCCCAGGTGCTTGCCAGACATAACTTAAGCATAGATGCCATCAATCCAGACCAACCAGAATTCTGCGCACTCGAGCAAAAATCTCCCAAACTGTGTGCTGACCGCATCCAATACATACTGCACACCGCTATAGTCTTTCATAAAATCACCAAAGAAGAGCTTTCAGACATGATGCAGACACTGCATTTTGATGGATCGTGTTGGTATTTTTCAAATGAAAACCATGCGCGCACACTTGCAGACCTATCGCTTTATTTTACTCAGAATTTTTGGGCAACTGCAGAAAATTTAGCATGGCGGCACTGGCTGTGTAGCGCAATAAAACAAGGAATTGCACGAAATCTTATTACCTCTGATGATATTCACTTTGGAACAGACTCATCAATACTCGCTATCCTCAATACATCAGAAGATTCCTACATCAAAGAAATGATGCATAAATGTTATAATTCCGGTGCGCACTACAAAAAAACTAGCTCTTCTGAATCATATGACCTGAGTGAGCATCCAAAACTGCGCGCTGTTGATCCTCTGGTAATGCTGGATGATGAAACAACACCTACACCTTTGTCGCATCGAGATAGTGAGTATAAAAAGAATCTTGAGGAAGCACGACGTGTTATTGGACAAGGCACCTATATCAATTTGATGTAGCACAACAGATAAGGCTCATCAAGCAATTCGTAGCTTAAAAAATCATGCGTCGGCTCTGAAGAGATATTGCTTTATTTTCACATTACGGTAATCTTTTACCCATTCGTATATATGTCACACGATGTCATTATTTTTATGAGCATCATTGTTGTCTTAAGCAGGAGTTAACGC
This sequence comes from bacterium, assembly GCA_037139275.1. Lineage (GTDB taxonomy): Bacteria > Babelota > Babeliae > Babelales > JAUPTZ01 > JAUPTZ01. The sequence goes on from JBAXGS010000051.1 coordinate 3,815, forward strand.
TATGGCATTATTAGTACCACTGTATGATCGAGTTTTAATCAAACGAACAGAAAAAGAAGAACGTACCGCATCGGGAATCATTATACCAAGCACTGCCCAAGAAAAAGCACACTGGGGAACAGTACAGGCTATTGGCACAGGTCGTATTGACGCAACTGGAGCACTTCGTCCATTGCTTGTGAAAAAAGATGACACAGTTATTTTTGGAAAATACACCGGCACTGAATTCAAGTACAACGATGAAGAATACTTGATTTTAAAAGAAGATGACATTCTCGCTATCGTTCAATAATTCAGCACTTTTTTAAGGAATCACTCATGGCGAAAAAAATTATTTTTGGCGTGGAAGCACGTACCAAAATCTTAGCAGGTGTTAATGAACTTGCAAACGCAGTTAAAGTAACTCTGGGGCCTAAAGGTCGCAATGTGGCAATTGAACGAAGTTACGGTAATCCCATTATCACTAAAGATGGCGTAACCGTGGCAAAAGAAATTGAGCTCAAAGATAAATTTGAAAATATGGGCGCTCAGATGGTGCGCGAAGTTGCATCAAAAACTGCTGACGTTGCCGGCGACGGAACCACAACCGCCACCGTGCTTGCACAAGCAATTTACCGAGAAGGCATCAAAAATACTGCCGCAGGAGCAAACCCAATCGAAATTAAACGTGGTATTGATGCCGCAGTTGCAGTCATCGTAGAGCAAATCAAAAAAATATCTCGCCCTGTAGTAAATAAAGAAGAAATCACCCAAGTTGCCACCATTTCTGCAAACGCAGATGCAACCATTGGTCTTCTGATTGCAGACGCCATGGACCGTGTAGGCAAGCACGGAGTGATTACCGTTGAAGAAGCAAAAGGGCTTGAGAGTGAGCTCGAAGTTGTTGAAGGCATGCAATTTGATCGTGGATACCTTTCACCATACTTTGTTACTAACAACGATAAAATGGAAGTGGTTATGGAAAACCCACTCATTCTTATCTGTGATAGAAAAATAAGCTCCATAAAAGACCTACTCCCTATGCTTGAGCATTCAGCAAAAAGCGGAAGAGGTCTCTTGATTATTGCTGAAGATGTTGATGGTGAAGCGCTTACCGCACTGGTTGTAAACAAAATTCGTGGCACGCTTAATGTGGTTGCGGTAAAAGCACCGGCATTTGGTGATCGTCGCAAATCGATGCTGGCAGATTTATCAATCTTAACCGGTGCAACACTGGTTTCAGATGAAATGGGAATTAAACTTGATGGACTCGCGCCTCAAGATTTAGGGTCAGCAAAACGCATTCATGTTACAAAAGAATCATGCACCATTGTAGATGGTCATGGATCAAAGCAAATTCTGCAACAACGCATTACTCAGCTACAAGCAGAAATTGCTCAGGCAACGTCAGAATATGAAATTGAAAAACTACGTGAACGCCTTGCAAAACTCTCCGATGGTGTTGCAGTGATTCGCGTAGGTGCCGCAACAGAAGTTGAATTAAAAGAAAAGAAAGATCGCGTAGAAGATGCGCTCCATGCAACTCGCGCAGCGGTAGAAGAAGGAATTGTTCCTGGTGGCGGTGTTGCACTTCTTCGTGCACAAGCAGCACTTGATAGCATTAAACTTCCAGCCGAACAACAACTGGGCGTAGAAATTGTACGACGCGCATTGGAAGCTCCTGCACGCATTATTGCAGAAAACGCCGGATTTGATGCGTCAGTTATTGTAAACAAAATAAAAGAAGCAACCGGTGCAATTGGGTTTGATGCGCGATCAGAACAATTTACTGATTTGTTAAAAGCTGGTATTGTGGATCCTGCAAAGGTTACACGCTCTGCGTTGCAGCACGCTGCTTCTATTGCAAGCATGCTCCTAACCACAGAAGCTATGATTAGTGAACTACCAGAAGAAAAGAAAGACACTCCACAACCAAT
>JBAXGS010000052.1:0-5719 GCA_037139275.1 bacterium
GGTACGTTTGTTCTCTGACATAATTTGACAGATTTGGGTCACTAAATGTCACACTACCGCTTAAAGGGCCCACTCCAGCGCCTGTTGGTAGAAGAGAATGGCCTGGCCCATCACGACCAGACTGATGCTCACGACTGTTGCGCAAAGCTAGAGCAAGAGCTGAATCAACACGATCGCGAGCAAAATCTGGAGCATCAAGCACTCCCGTCCCCCCAGGCATTAGAGGATGATATACTGGATCTCCGACACCTTCCTCGTCCTTTGGCCACAAAAATCCTGCGCCTGCAAGAGCCCCTCCCACAGCCATCCCTGCTATACCCAGCGATCTATAAAATTGAGCGCTCTCCAGTGAGTTTTCAAGCGCATGCAACTTCAACTGATTTTGCCACCGCTGATTACCCTTAAGATTTTTTAATGCTGCTGTTGAAAGTGACCGTTTAAGCTTTTCTAGCCGCTTCATTTTAAGAGAAGAACCAGCAATAACACCTGCGGCAATAAGCACCGCCAAGGCGCCACCCCATTTAGCAACTGGACGTACGGTGACTGCCGCAAGTGGCGGCACAAAATTCCCGGCAAGCAATACAACACACAACATAATACTGATTTTTTTCACACTACTACCCACACTATAGCCAAAGATTTCGAAATGCTGGCTCTCAAAATAATTATCACACAAACGAAGATCACCGTCATTGCGAGCTGCCTGCCCGCCGTAGCCATGAGGCGAAGGCTGGTAGCGTGGCAACCCAGGCTTACTTTACAGAAGCGCTTGCATACCCTGTGGATTGCCCAGTCGTCGCTTGCTATGACGAGCAGACTTTCATCGGCACGCCTTATCTTACTTAAAACCACCATTCCAACTCCTCGCAAAGACGATTCACTCGAAAGCTAACCCACTTAGTAAACACTAGTCATTACTTTAGTTTTACTCTATCCAGTTAAATAAAGCGTACCATTCAGAGCATATCTTATACAATATTCTGGATTTGCTCACGAATTTTTTCGATTTCCACCTTAATATTGACCGCAGCGGAACTCATTTCAAAGTGCATACATTTGGAAGTAATAGTATTAACCTCTCGCATCAGCTCTTGCAGCATAAAATCTAACTTGCGCCCTTTTTCCGGCGTTGCATCAGCAAGCAGCGTGCGCAATGCAGACATATGAGACTGAAACCGAACGATCTCTTCATGCACATCCATTTTATCAAGCATGCCAAGCCGCTCAGGAAGCACCGCTTTTGCAAGCTCATCACCCTCCTGTGCCCGTTGCTGCTGCAGTGCAATCTCTGCCTTTTGCTCAGAAAGAACCTGGGCAACCAGCAGAGTAATTTTTTCCATAATCTGACTCATAATGGTCAGTCGCTGCTCAAGATCAATTAAGAGCGTTTTTCCTTCCTGTTCACGTGCACGCTGCACCTGAGTAATAGCAACATCAACACCTTCAAGCAGCCGCTGAGCCGCCTCATCAGAAAGCACTGCACGCTCTGGCGCAAACACCTGAGGGAGCGTCATAAGTTGAGCAATAGTGAGCGCACCTTCCACACCAAAGTGCTCAGAAATATATTTACTTGCCTGCAAATACTCTTCCACTCGAATGGGCGAAAACGCCATTTTTTCAAGCAATGCCCCATGGCTTGCCACCCGCAACGTACAATAGACTCTGCCACGAAGCAGGCCCGCTTTTAACCGAGAAGTAATCTCCATTTCATACCCACTCAATACACCAGGCAGTTTGCACGATGGCTCAAAAAATTTTGAGTTGAATGTCTTTATCTCAATGTCTACCACACACTGCTCACCTGCATGTTCAAATAACGTTGCAGCGACATTAGCAAATCCAGTCATACTCTTAATCATATAATTCCTTAAAAATTTATTGTAAGCCACCAATCAACGCATACTTAATTTTAATATAGTACTTGCCTTCACCAAGGCTTCACCAGGCGGGCGCTTGCCAGCCATAGCTCAGAGAGCGACGGCTGGTCATTGCGAGGCACGAAGCAATCCAGCTCTATCTCACTACTCAATGTTGGCAAACACATGCCGCACATCATCAAGCTCATCAAGCCGTTCTAAAAATTGAAACACTTTTTCTTCCGCTTCACCTTCAAGGGGCGCCGCCATCGTTTTTGGAATCCATTCAAGCTGCACTGTATCAGTAACTAAACCTGCTTTATCAGCGGTTGCCTTAATTGCATACAATTCAGCGGGTTCACCGACAATACGAATCTGCTGATCGTCCATATCAATTGAATCAATGCTGTGCTCTAAAAATAATTCAAGTAACTCATCTTCACTTTTCGTCGATGGATGAAGCGTCACCACTCCACGGCGCACAAACATCCAAGAAACCGAACCGTCGGCCCCTAAATTACCACCACCTTTAGAAAATGCATGACGCACTTCTGATGCGGTACGATTCTTATTATCGGTAAGCGCTTCTACCATAACCGCAACACCATGGGGGCCATATCCTTCATAGGTCACACTTTCGTATGCCTGGCCCTCAAGCTCTCCCGTTCCTTTTTTAATAGCACGGGTAATATTATCACTTGGCATATTGGCCAGTTTTGCTTTTTCCAAAAACAATCGAAGGCGTAAGTTTGAGGCAGGGTCACCGCCCCCTTCACGGCACGCAACAGTTATTTCACGAACCAGCTTGGTAAACACTTTCCCTTTTTTACAATCTTCTTTTGCTTTTTTATGTTTAATATTAGCCCATTTTGAATGACCTGCCATGACACATCCCTTTTTATTTTTTATACATCCGAGAACTTACCAACCCTACACCATAGCCCGCAGCCGAGACACACAGCGCCCCCAATGAATGCGGCACTGAAACTTCAATGATTCCAAGCCACAATACAGTATACATACAAAAACCACTGAGCACAGAGCAGACCGCTGCCCTATATGTAAGCGGACCATTGAATAGGCACACCACCACCGAAACCAAAATACTACTCACCAGTAATTCATAACTCTGAATAAGAACACCCAGAATATTAGTACAATAATATGACCCCACAACGGCAACAACTCCCACAACAACGGTTGCCACTTTTGCACTGAGCATTCTCCAGGAACTTTTCCACAATACCGGAACAAAATCTTGCACTACGTTGGAAGTAATGGCACACAAAAGAGAATCAGCCGTTGAAGTAATAGCAGCCACCAATGCGCACATCACAAGCGCTTGACCAATTGGCCCCAGCGCATATGAAATGAGCACAATTAAAGGATTTTCACCCGCTGCCACCGGCATACCAATAAGTTTTGCATGCATACCTATCAACGCAGGAATAAGGGTGAATCCCAGCACGCCAGCTGCTGCTGCCCACGCTGACGCGCGCGCTATTGCCGATGTACGCGCAGAAAAAAATCTTTGTGCTAAATCTTGCTCAACGAGTGAAATCAAACACGGCATACCCAAGTAGGCAAACCAGTAAGCAAAGCCACCTGCGGGCACCGCATACACTGCGCTTACTGCGCTTCCTGCTGACCATGGCACAGCGCCGCCCCACACTAAATACCCAAATAAACCGCTCAAAATGGTAACAATCACCGTCAGCTGGAGCAAATCGGTTGCCACAACAGCAGGCAACCCTCCATACATGGTATACCCAATAAGTGCTGCCCACACCGCAATAAATAACCCTTCGTTATACACTCCCATCCCCAGCATGACACTTTTGGAAGTCAACACCTGTGCCATAAAAATCCCGGTCAAAGAAATAATAGACAGCAATGACGCAATTTTCTTTAAAGTAGGGGAAGCAAAATATTTTTCAAAAATTTCCGCAGTGGTTGCCACCTGAAGTCCGCGCAATCTTCCTGCCGCGCCCAGACCGAGTACCACAAAGCCAACAGCAATACCAATGCCATACAAAAGACCAGGAATTCCATACCGATACGAATCTTGGGCGATTCCAAGTGTTAAGCCAGACCCAATTTGTGTCGCAAGAAGCGTTCCGGTTAAAGACCAAAAACCCAAAGAACGTCCTGCTAAAAAATAATCACTTTCCGTGATCGTTTTACGACTCACGTACATGCCAACCATATAATAAAGCAGCACAAAACAACTAAAAAAAAGTGAGAACCAACTGGCGCAATTCATATACCCTCTATCTAAAAAATGGTTTCTTGTTCTGTACCACTTTCACCAAGCAACGCCTTTCGCAATGCGTAGCGCTTTTGAGCCGGAATTTGTCTTCCGCGTGATGTTTTTTGGAGTAACCCTTGTCTCATTAAAAACGGCTCACAAAAATCTTCAAGCGTTTCTTTGTCTTCACCGGTCATGGCTGCAAGTGTATCAAGCCCTACAGGGCCCCCAGAAAAGTCCCTTAGTATATGCATCAACACAATTCGGTCAAGTTTGTTAAGCCCCTGCTCATCAATTCCCAAGAACTGCAGCGCACGGTCAACCACCTCAACATCAATCACTTCTTTTCCATGTACTTGCGCAAAATCACGTACTCGACGCAAAATACGCTTTACTATCCGTGGCGTGCCCCGCGCACGTGCTCCAATCATATGCGCTGCATCAGGAAGAAGCGTCAGGCCCAAATGCTCGGCATTCTGCATCACAATCTGCGCAAGCTCGGCAGGATCGTAAAAATCAAGCCGCTCAACAATTCCAAACCTCGTTTGTAATGGACCAGACACCATGCCAGTTTTTGTTGTTGCACCAATCAAGGTAAAACGATTGAGAGGCAATCGAATGGATTTTGCTCCCGCCCCTTGCCCTACAATCATATCAACACAAAAATTTTCCATAGCCGTATACAAAATCTCTTCCACGGCGGTGGGAAGCCGATGAATTTCATCAATAAAGAACACATCATTGGGCTGCAGACTCGTGAGAATTGCAACTAAGTCGCCGGGCCGCTCAAGTACAGGGGCGCTCGTCACGCGAATCTGGGTACCCAGCTCTTTTGCAATAATAGTGGCCAGAGTTGTTTTTCCCAGCCCCGGAGGACCAAAAAGGAGGACATGGTCAAGTGCCTCTTTGCGCTGTAGAGCAGCGGTTGTATAGACCGCAAGTTTTTCCTTAATAGCGGCTTGCCCCAAATAGTCTGCAAAAGTGAGCGGCACAAAACCGGCAATCTGATCATCAAGAATAGGGGCGGCAACAACAAGTTCAAGTTCAGGCGCTAGTGGCATCATACACGTCTTTACAATAAAGGTATTAATAATGCAGCACGGTAGCATAGGATGTCAGCGAAGAACAAGTAAGCACTGCATCCCTTCTCTGTGTTAGAACATCACTGTACGATGCCCATCCTTAATCTCTTTGAGAAAATCCAGAACATCTTTTTGCCACTTCCATGTAGGAGCAGATATATTTGGTACTAATAACATTGAGCAGCCACCCCTCGATCCCTGGTGAAAAAATTGAAGCTTTGTGCCTTGTTTTAAAAACACTCCTAACTCAGGATCAGTAGCATAACCTGTAGCACCTGGATTCTGGTATGGATGTTCCGCCATCCACCTAACTAGCTCTTCTGTATTTTCTGGCAGCCCAAGCTCACGAACCAGCGTAATTATCTCATCTGCACCACCAACACCAGCTCGACCTCCAGCTACATCATCCATCGCAACACTCCCAGCCCCAGCACTTTCAGCACCACTTGCTACACCAGCACCAACGCCCGCTCCAGCACCTGCACCAGTCGCCACACTTCCAGAACCATCGCCTACGCCACCAGCACTCAAAT
>JBAXGS010000053.1:0-5711 GCA_037139275.1 bacterium
CAGTGTTTACTTCTTCAGCCGCAGTGATATACGGTTCCATTGATTTTCCTTGTACCACCAACAGCCCTAGCATCGCCGTAATTTTTTGTGAAAGCGTATCCAGCTTAAGCTGCTGCGCATGGCTCAATTCTTGTCTCAGCAATCGACGTTTATGTTCAACATCAAGAGATAAATTATTAAAAATAGTTTCAACGCGTCCGGCAATTTTACCGGCAACATATGAGCCATCGCGATGCTGCAAAGCAGTGCGCCCAACAACTCCCCCACTCACCATACATGTAAGCGCCACACACCCATACAGAACTTTGAAATACTTCATATCTTCACCTCTTAAATAGTTATGCCGATACCGCACCACACATGCAATGTATCCAGTACCGCAGGAACTTGAGAAAACTCATATCCACCACCAAAACGCACGGTACACGTCATAGATTTATGAACAAATGAGCTACTATAATCAAGAAATAATGTATGCGATGCTACATACGGCATCGCCCCACTATCAATATCAAATTCTATATCACGCACCACCGCAGGACTGGTTGAAACTGCAGGATCTGCTGCTAAATAATGATCGGTAATCTGTGGCCCTGTCATCCATACCTGCAGAGGGCTTCCTCCGACCGATACTCCTTGAGGAGATGGTACGGCAAAAGTACGGTCCATGGGTGCTGCAAAAGATAACTGCTCTGCAACACGCCACCAATACATATACCCAAGATTTATGTGATGCCGCCATAATTTAAACTGCAGCGCATTGACACTCTGCCCCGTTGCCCCCGGCGTTACCAAGCACTCGCGCAAGAAAAAATTAGTACCATTCGATGCTTTCAATGCAACATTAGTATCATTGGGAATAAGGTCAGTATCCATATAAATTAAATATCGCGAAAAAGGCTGTCCTTTTAAATCAAACAACCGAGATTGAGATGATCGCGTATGATATCGATACCCCACATGACCAACGTAAAGCAATTGGCAAACATCATTCAACTTAACAATTTCTGACACTGTCTTTAAGCTGATACCAATCGCAAGCGAGCCCTGCATACCAAGTAATGGTTCAAATAAATATTGCCCCGTAGCTTTGCTGCCCACCGGTATAACCAGCTCTAATGCCAGCTGCTGCAAACTGCCGCGCGGGCCATCAATATCAATACCCAATTGCGTCACAATATCATCAACACCAGTAATACTTTGTGCAACACTACTCCATTTTCCTGCGCGCCAATTATCCCAATCCAGCGCACGTGATACCGAACTAAATTGCGAATCTTGCGCAACCACGGTAGTACTTTTTTTTACTTCAACAGGATTCAATGTATGCGTTACATGCACCACCGGAAGCGCCACACCAAACCACAATCCTTTTAGGCATTGATCAAGAAAATATTGTGCCCGAATACATACCCCAACCGCAGAACGCTCAGGTGCTACAGAAAGAGCTGAGGCATAATCACTCCCTTCAGCGCTTTCAATATGAAACCATTCAGAATTAAGATCTCCCGATTCATCTTGCGCTACTGAAACTTCCTGTTTATTCCCACCCAAAAAAAACGGCGCATTTTTAGAACCATTATATGAATCTTGATAAATAGCAGTATGTCCCAATAACAGGGCACGATTGTGCTGCGTATCGCGTTTGGCTAAAAAAGAAAATCCATCGGTGTACAACGCAGAAGAACTGAATGAACGCGGAATAAATACAGTGCGAGGCTGAGCTGCCACAATGCCAGCAGCATATCCACATACGACTACTGCTATAACCAACATATGTCGTATTTTTGTATTCATGCGCTCCTTTCTCAGTATCAAATTTGTAAATCTGTTGAACGTTTTTTGCCTTGCAGCACCAGTTGCAGATCAACAAGTGCTTGTTTAATCCGTGCAAGCGGAACTTCGTTGTCTCTATTGACCTCAGTAAGCATTTTCTTAAGCTTACCGCCAATAACTGCACGCATCGCAGCGCTCATCAGCTGATTATTGGTCCAACTCGCTATTGATGCAAACATTGAGCGCAGCTTTGCCATTTGTTTACTACACAACTCAACACAACGATCTACTAAAATAAGCGAGGCTTTAATACTACCCACGAATCGATCAGATGCTTGATCACTCTTATCAAAAACCGCTTTTATGGATGTTTGCATTCCATCAAGTAATTGTGATGAATCATTAAATGAGTTCAAAATATCAGTATTCAGGCTTCTCATACCAGACTTCCCTGACGCATACCGTAATGCGTTTCCTTTTAATTGTTCTACCCGCCCACCCATAGTGTCACCAAATGATACAAGCTTTTTTTGCGCCTGCATTAACGCACCACTTAAACTATCATCATTTATTCCATCTTCATGCGGAGTCTGTTTTTTTAATTCGGTCTGCTGACGCTCTAGGACCTGCTGTAACGCTACTTGATCAACCTCCTCATGTGCAACTCGCTCCGATTGATCTCCGCGAACCACATCACCAAGTAATCGAACCCCCACACACAGCCAAAATAGCCTATAGAGAGCTTGATATACCAATGGTGAACAGTTCACGCGCCCCCGTTTTGCGCGTGACGAGGTAGAAAAAAACACCGCTGACTGTGTCGTAAAAGCAGATCGCTCAGCATTGGTCCATATAAGTAAATCAATCTGGTCTTGATATACCTGGTTCATCTCTCCAGAGCTTCCAGCATCCAGATTAATCGTTTTCAAATATGCCCAAATATCATGCTGCAATTTCTTAAGCGCCACTGCACTGGAAAGAAGCATACGCGATTTTCTTTCACCCTCAACAATACCCCACAAAGCTCCATTACGCTGACAGGTCACACCCATCAGCTTTTTATACAACTCTGCACCTCGTGCAACATCAAATCCCTGAAGCGCTTCTTGTAGTGCTCCATCAAATGCTCCCTGTAGTAAAAAATCAATATCTCCAAACAATACTGCGCAGCGAGCTTCAAACGATTTACGTTGCTTTTTTTCTACCTCATCAGAGGTTTTTAAAAAACGCTCTCCAGTCAGCACCTCTCCAGAGATATGACCCAAGCGCTGTTGCCCTTGGTATTCCTGCACAAAAAAACTTTGCATTTGTTGTGAATTAATAATGTATTCATTATTCATAAGTAATTGCTGACTTATTCGATAAGCAAGTCCTAACAAAATACTTTGCACAGACGCATTTGCAAGCTTACCTTGCGATGCACGCGCAGGTGTTGGATACTCAAACATAGCGTCAGAAACTCGCACTACCTCAAGGCGTGCCGAAAACAATGTTAATAGCTGCGTTACTTTTAATAATTTTGCGTTGATAAATGCTGCAGCCTCTTTATGTGCATACGCCCGCGCAGCAGACATAATTGCATTCCATTGCTCACTCAAATTGTCTTGCTTGGGTGCAGTAGTTCCCAAAAATTCATTTTTCATACTGCTCTTAAAAAATTCTTCTTTTTCTTTGCTCTCCCGAGAAAATGTAAGACCGGTTGATATACAGGCGGTCGCAAACACTGCATCGTATTCTCGGCGGTACGCAACAATCATATCAGCAAGCATCCTTTGCACAGTAGCAGGATCAGTAAGCTTAATACCATTAACCTCACGGGCTATGTCCGTATCCCACTCTGTATATCCCAATACAAAAAACAATAATGAATAGTACGCGTTTGTCCTCATTGCCTGCAACATCTGAACAGGAAACTCTCTATTCCCATAATCTGCAAGTACTGTGTGTTTGGCAAAGGTATGAACACTATCAGATTTGATCGTTCCTCTTTTTTTTAATTCTTTCTCATACGCTGCTAGTAACGCTGCATACTGTTCTTCTTTTTTTTCGGTACTAAACCATTCCTCCCATTGAGAGGTCAGCGTGCTGCGCACCGCTAAAAGAGTATTTAAAAAATCATCATTTTTCCCTAATGCCAAAGTCACATCGCGCACAAGATCGGCATCTTGCAGTATCTGCTCATCAACCTGCTGATTACAAAAAAGAGCCAAAGGATCTCGTCCTTCTGATACCGCTCCACTAAAATCTTCAGTTTTTGCCTGCGCTGGTCTTTTTGCAAGTGCGTTAAAAATAGAGGACGTTTGAGGTCTCTCTACTGGTTGCACCAGCACAGGTGTATTAGATGCTCCACGATTAAATGACGCTGCACGATTAAATACAGAATTACCTCCACTAAGATCATATCCCGCTACAGCACCACTTGCAGAAGTACTTATAAGCAGACTTACACAGCACAGCACTCCAAGAAACCGCGCGTACACTCTCATATATCACCGTAGCAACGTAAAAAACTCATCCTACACCCATTCGGTAATAATGCCAGGGGCAAATCTATTTGCAAGCACACGCAGCAAAGGAAGACTGGCTCCAAATGCGGGATACATACGAGATATTCCACGCAAGCGCATTTCAAATTCAGCACGCACCGGTTGCATCTCTTTAAAAAGTGACAAATGTTTGCCAATGCGGCTAAATAATCCATTCACAAACGGACTGCCTAAATCTTTTTGATGCTTAAATAAAAAGCTTTCTTTGAGCAGCGTTTGCATTCCCACTCGTGATGCCTCAGTGGCCGTAGGTGTTTCTTCATCAATGGCCCGAATGCTTTTTACTACTTCTCGCAAAGTCTCTTGTGAAGACCGCAATAATTCTTCTAAGTCAGCTCTTCCTTGATCTACATCAAGCGCTTTGCGTGCATCACTCACCCGTGTTGCAGCAGCCCGAATTTGATCTTCGCTGGCTGTTTTGCTTTTACGAACTTCTGCCGCGTCATCAAGCGCTTCTTGCAACTCAGCAGCACGTTGTTCAATCAGTTCACGACGTCCAATGGCACTGTACCCCTCACCCTGCCAAATAATTTGTTGCCGTTTCTCATACGCGTTGCGACGTGTGCTTATTTTACTCCCAAACGCCTCTGAGCCTTTTCGTTCATTATCAAGTGATTCTCGAAACGTATGCATAGATGGCTCAGCGCTTAACAGTGGTAAGGCACCCTGAACTGAAACATCAGCTGACGGCTGAAGTGATCCAGCCTCTGCTGCACTCTGCATTAAATATACTTTATTCTCTTCGCATTGTTTTGACAGCGCATGCCCAGAGAGTAACCAAAGACCATCAAGCGCTTGCAAAAAATCTGCATACAAAGAAAGAACACATTCATAATACAAAGCCAATTGATTGCGCGCCTTTTTTAATGCATCACGAGTAGCCTCATCTCGAGCAGATGGATCCTTTGCTGCACGTGCTCGGTAATCACTCAGAACTGTTGCTAAGTTGTCACGATCAATTTTTGTGAGCGCAGTCAACGTCTTTTCTGCCTGATCATACCCATACCTCAATTCTTGCACCGGATACCGCATCACTTCTGGCATTGCTTGCACTGCAACGAGCGTCTTACGCTCTCCCTCAAGCGCTGTTTGGACTTTTGCCCAATGAGCAAGCTGAGAAAGATTATTGTCATTAGCAGGAACATCGCGCAGTGCGTCTTCTGCTTCTTTTAGCAGCCCTTCAAGAGTAGTAATATTAGCCTTAATAAGAGCAATCTCTTTTGTTTTAAAAACTCGCATATAATCAGCCATCTGCTCAACGGTCGTAATTGCCTGACCCGGAAGACCTCCAGCTGCAGCTCCAGCTCCTACACCCGCACCTACTCCTTCTCTTGCAGGCAAAGGAGACAATGCACTTTTGATTCTTTGATCTATTCTTTGATCTGATAC
>JBAXGS010000054.1:0-5691 GCA_037139275.1 bacterium
CTGCATCTGAGTAACAAGATACTCTCCACCGCACTTTGCCAGTACAAATCCGCCCGCTGCCACTGTTGCCAAAAAAGTAATAGCAAGCATATAGCGCGCAAGATAAACCCACAATGCATCATTTGCTTTACTGCTGCGTGAACGAGCCATAAACATCTCTTGCCCCAAAAGAGACAGAGAAAAAATAGGAATCAATAAATAAATAAAACCTGTTATATCAAGAGGAAGAAACATGCTGGGAACAAAATGAGTCAGCGCCGTAGCAGCCATATCCCACAATCCTGAAAAATCCCCGACAAGAGCAATCAGCGCACCGCCAATCAACACTCTAAAAGGACGGCGAAGCTGATCATCAAGCGACCACAACTCATCCCAGTGATTAACAAGATTCAGTCCTTTACTCCCTTTACGCAGTACATCTCGAAGCACTATACTCACTCTCTGTTCCTTATAGTAATAGAATCCACTGATGTATAATCCGTATCTCAAAAAAATACTTTATCGCAAGAGCTAAGATTTTTTATTAAAAAAACTAAGCCCCACAACTCTTTTTTAAAGATACAAATGCTTGCGCTGTTGATAAAAAATCATAAATGCCAGCCATCCAATTTGCCAGCATATCAAAGTAAATCCATGAATTATGATTCCTGCTCCATAGATACTCATATACTGATATCGTACACAGGCGCCCAGCAGCTCATACAGCGCAAGAGAGAGTGGCATCATTCCCACAAGCAAGCACGTAATAAACGGGAGCTCTGACCATGTCATTTTTTGCGAATGTTTCCATACTTTTTTAAGCGGTGCATTTTTAAAGGGAGGAAACAAAACGGCAACACCCGCAATGGGAAGCGCCATAAGCGTTACCATGAAAAATGGCGCAAGTGCTGCAAGCACCACGATTAAGACAATAAGTGCCTCAAGCGACCCTTCCGCATATATCCAACACAATCCCAAACTTGCTACAGCAATGGCACCATAGACGGCGAGCGACCACCATAATGATGTGAGACGAAACTCGCGCTTCTGAGTTGATGTCTCCACAGCCTGCACCAAAAACGGTGCATAAAAAGGAGAAAAAAGCATTGCAACACTGGGCGGCCGCAACGATAATACAATATAAAAAAATCGAGAAACATATGGTATTGAAATACATGATATCACAGCACCCAGCACAAAGATTGCTAATGATATCCCTATACACGCAGCAGCTTTGATAACCGCTTTACGCACCGCCGTATAAAATGAGGGGGCACACACTTGGCTCATTGACCGAGCCCAAATAAGAAAAATTCTCTTCATACTAATACACTCCTGATTGTAGCAATCAGGAGTGTATCATTCAGTAATCGTATAAAGGCAACTAAATATCTAGATTTCGCACAAAATGCGCATGTTTTTGAATGTAATCACGGCGATCATCAACAGACTCTCCCATTAATGAACTAAACCACTGATCAGCACGCAACGCATCTTCAATCGTTACCTTAAAGAATCGTCGGTTTTCTGGATTCATGGTTGTTTCCCACAACTGCTCTGGATTCATTTCTCCAAGCCCTTTATAGCGCTGCACCGTCATCAATGATTTTGCCATACCGATCAGCACATCAGACATGCCAAATACCGACATGCCTTCTTCTTCAGATGACACCGTTTTTTGCTTACTGGTCACTGACCACGCCTGAGTGTCTGCATGATGCAGTGCTGCATACAGCGCTACCAGCGCCTGCGTTTCTTCTGCTCGAAAGAAGCGTACCGGAACATCCCACTGCCGCTTATCATGAGTAAACACATAGTGCGTCATGGTAGAAACAGAATCGCTGCCTACGGTATTTACCGCATACTTTGCTTCTACGTCATACTGGCCAAAAATAGTTTTTAACTGGTCAAGTAACTCAGCATCATTTGAAGTACGCAAACTATCATGCTGATACAGCGTTTGCATAAATTCATGAACATGCAGCGATGCCACTTCAAAATGATTGCGAACTTTTTCAAGCTCACTGCGATACGCAACAATATCTTTGAGTAATGCTTGTCGCTCAGCATCAGATAACTCAACACCAGCAATCGAAATTGCAACGTTGTTATGAATCCAATCAAACAAGAATGCTTCCATTTCTGTTTCATCATTTAAGTAGCGGCTTTGTTTGCCTACTTTTACTTTATATAAAGGCGGCTGCGCAATATACAAATATCCCGCATCAATTAACGGAAGCATATGACGGAAAAAGAACGTTAAGAGCAAAATGCGAATATGAGCACCGTCAATATCAGCATCGGTCATAATAACAATCTTATGATAGCGCGCCTTGGCAATATTAAACTCTTCTTCACCAATCCCTGCACCAACTGCAGTAATCAAATCACGCACTTCATTATTAGCAAGCACTTTATCAAGACGTGCTTTTTCAATGTTAATAACTTTTCCGCGAAGAGGAAGTACCGCTTGGGTAAATCGATCCCGCCCTTGCTTTGCTGTACCACCTGCAGAATCCCCTTCCACAATGAACAACTCTGATTTTGCCGGTGACTCTTCAGAACAATCGGCAAGCTTGCCAGGAAGCACCGCACTCTCAAGTACGTTTTTACGACGTGTTAAATCACGCGCACGCTTTGCTGCATTACGCGCTTGCTGCGCAAGCAATCCTTTACTAATAATTTTTTTAGCAATTGTTGGATTTTCTTCAAAATAGGTATCAAGAAATGCGTACATCCATTTTTCAACAACCCCTTTAATCTCACTATTGCCGAGCTTCGTTTTGGTCTGCCCTTCAAACTGTGGCTCAGGAATCTTTACGTTCAATACACACACAAGACCTTCACGCACGTCATCACTGGACAACGAACCATCTTTGAGCATATTAACCGATTGCCCATACTTATTGCATGCTTTTGTCAGTGCCCCTTTAAGTCCCGCTTCATGCGTACCACCTTCAATAGTACGAATATTATTCACAAAGCTGAACGTGCTCTCTGCATACCCATCGTTATATTGACAGGCAAAATCAAGCATGTAGACATCATCTTCTTTAGAAAATTCAATCACTTGATCAAACAACACTGTTTTCTTTTCATTCACATATCCGATAAATGACACAATCCCTTTTTCAAAAAAGAATATCTGCTCTTCGCTGTTGATTGAATCAATAAACGTAATGTGCAAACCTTTATTCAAAAATGCAAGTTCACGAAACCGGTTAGCAAGGATAGTCGGTGTAAACTCAACCGTTTCAAAAATAGTAGCATCAGGATAGAAACGAACACTCGTCCCGCGACCTTCTCCCTCACCAATCACTGCAACGGGCGCCTCAGGGTGCCCGGCATGAAATCGTTGAAAATATTTTTTACCATCACGGGTAACGGTTACTTCAAGCAGCGATGACAAGGCGTTTACAACAGAAACCCCCACTCCATGAAGCCCACCAGAGTATTTGTAAGAATCTTTATCAAACTTACCACCAGCATGCAACTTGGTCATAACCACCGTTAATGCAGACACTTTTTCTGTTGGATGCATATCAACCGGAATACCACGTCCGTTATCGGTGACTGAACAAGAGCCATCCGCATGAAGTTGAATAGTAATATGAGTACAATGACCAGCGAGCGCTTCGTCTACCGAGTTATCAATAACTTCATACACCAAATGATGCAGGCCATTAATATTGGTTGAACCAATATACATCGCAGGTCGTTTACGTACCGCCTCAAGACCCTCAAGAACTTTAATCGACTGCGCACCATACTGCTGAGCTGCAATCTCTTTATTAGACTTCGTTTTGTCCGCCATAGACTTGACTCCACCGGTTATTAGAAAAAGTATTGAATTATTTACCGCACACTGTGCATTACTTTTAGAAAGGAAAAACAGGCCGCAGTATACCAAGCAATCGGTAAATGTGCTATTGTTTAACCCTTAGTTTTAAACAGATGCTACCGTAAACAGAAACATGCAAAACACTCAACAAAATAGTTTTACCCCTCGTGATCATTTTTTTATGAAACAAGCTCGCCTCCTCGCACGCAAAAGCGTGCGCCTGGAGGAAGTCCCGGTCGGCGCTGTCGTCGTATCACCAGACGGCATCATTATTGGTCAGGGGTATAATAAAATCGAAAAAAACGGAACCCAACTTGCTCATGCAGAAATTACTGCGCTTACAAAAGCAGCAAAAAAACGAGGGGGCTGGAGACTTGATGAATGCACCCTCTATGTAACCCTTGAGCCCTGCATGATGTGCCTTGGCGCAGCACTGCTGAGTCGCGTAAGCACTATTATCTACGGGGCCCCATCTCATCTTTTTGGCCTCCAATCACTCATTACATCGCTCCCCCCTGTCTACCAAGCACACACGAGAATCTATCAAGGATTGCAACAGCAAGAGTGCGGTGATATGTTAAAACACTTTTTTCACACAATCCGCTCTACCCAGGAGGCCTCGCGTGAGCGCACAACAATCATTCATACACCAGATGAAAGAGAATCTCTTGAAACGTCGAACCGTTCTGCAGACCCTCTTGACCAATGCAAATGAACATAGCGATGAGTTACAAGTAAAAGACTCGGGAGATGAAGCGACCGCGGCATCTATAGACTCACTACGAAACTCACTCACACAATCGGATGTAGAAGAATTTAATCAGATTGAAGCGGCTCTCGCACGCATAGAACGAAATGAATTTGGCCTATGTATCGATTGCGGCGATCATATAGCAGAAAAACGCCTTACCTATTCGCCATTTGCTGCTCGCTGCATTATCTGCCAAGAAGAAGTAGAACAAGCAAAATAAAAAGAGACTGCACTTGCAGACCAACTCAGAATCTTTTAAGCTTCAGGCTCTTCTCAATGCAATGCTGGTGTAGCTCAGTGGTAGAGCACCTGATTCGTAATCAGTAGGTCGTCGGTTCAACTCCGATCACCAGCTCCAGCCTTCGCACAAGGCTACGGCTGGCAGGCCAGCAAAGGATTGAAGGCTGTCCGCCGAAGTCTTGACGTAGGCTGGACTGTCTAAACACTCAAACATTCATAATCAACTTCATGAGCCTTCGCACCCTGTAGGCCATAGCCCCTTGGGCGACGGCTTAAAGCTACGGCTGGCAGGCCAGCAAAGGATTCACCTAACAAAGTGATTTTAAAGTATTGACTCTTAAAACAACTATTGCATTAACGCAGAGCACCGTCATCGCGAGCTGCCGGCCCGCAGTAGCCATGAGGCGTAGGCTGGTAGCGTGGCGATCCAGTTCTATCCACCACCATTGTCGCCCACAAGGCACACAAACAGTACGCAGACATGAAGGCAACTCATTAGATTTATAAGTCAGTAATAGTTCTGGGTTGCCGCGGCGCTGAGCGCCTCGCAAAGACGCACCCTGTAGGCCATAGCCCCTTGGGCGACGGCTTAAAGCTATCAGCTTACGCTCTTTTTGAGCTTCAGCAGACAGGCGGCTGGCAAAGGATTCAAAGACACGCTTACTGATGCGTATGCTTCAAGCGCAAGAATACCGGATTCGAGCTATTTGCTTGCACAACGCGTGCATAAAATGCGTACAACATAGTCACAAACAATACGTAAAGCACCAAAGAGGTTGTATACTTTGCTGCATAGGGAGCAAAGTGATATTCATCAAGAGAGGTCATCTCCCACAAAAAGCGGTGAATATGAAACAACACTCATGTGCCGCCCCAATAC
>JBAXGS010000055.1:0-5675 GCA_037139275.1 bacterium
CGTCTTCTTGAAATGACCGGTACTATTAGCACTCGCAACAAAAATGAGCAGTTTTTAGACCGTCTCCAAGTTGAACGAGAACGCGGAATTACCGTAAAAGCACAGACATCTACCCTCTTCTACACACTTGATGGGGTCACCTACCTTCTCAACTTAATTGATACACCAGGACACGTAGACTTTAGTTATGAGGTCTCTCGCTCACTGGCGGCGTGCCAAGCCGCGGTACTTCTTGTTGATGCAGCACAAGGTGTGCAAGCGCAAACAATGGCTAATTTTTATCATGCATTTGATTTAAACCTGACTATCATCCCGGTCATCAACAAAATTGACATGGCTGCTGCCGATCCTGAACGCGTCGCCATTGAAATGAAAAACATTTTTGATATTGATCGCCAAGATATTATTCTTGCCTCCGCAAAAGCCGGCATCAATCTGGACCAAGTAATTCGCGAGATTATTGTCCGAACTCCTGCACCGGTGGGTGATGCTAAAAAACCATTTAAAGCGCTCTTGTTTGACTCATGGTTTGATGAATATCAAGGAATTGTCTGCCTCATCGAAGTAATCGATGGCAGCATCCAAAAAGGAAACACTATTACCTCAGCAAACACCGGTGAATCGTACGAAGTACTCACTATTGGCGTTATGCATCCAGATCCGGTACAAACCAAGGGTCTGTATACTGGCCAAGTAGGTTTTATTGTCTGCGGGATGAAAACAGTCCGCGAAGCGCGTATTGGAGATACGTTCCATCTGTATCGCCAACCGGTTGAAGCGCTTCCTGGCTTTAAACCCGCACGCGCCATGGTATTTGCTGGTATTTACCCGGTGGATACTAATGATTTTGATAGCCTGCGTGATGCTATAGAAAAATTAACCCTGAACGACCCTTCTGTATCAGTAGAAAAAGAAACCTCGGTTGCGCTGGGCTTTGGCTTCCGCTGTGGCTTTTTAGGCTTGCTTCACATGGATGTATTTCGCCAACGGCTTGAACAAGAATACAACATGAGCATTATTGCTACTGCGCCAACGGTGCTCTATCACATCGATTTAACTGATGGGACAAGCATACACCTTGAAAACCCATCGCAATTTCCCGATGTACAAAGAATTGCGGAAATTAGAGAGCCGATGGTAAACGCAACAATCATTTGTCCAACAACCTATTTAGGTAATATGATGCAATTGTGCCAAGATCATCGTGGCGAGCAAAAAAATATGAAATACATTGATGAGAATAGGGTAATTTTAGAATACACGCTTCCCCTCAACGAAATTGTAACTGACTTCTACGATATTCTTAAATCACGAAGCGCTGGATACGCCAGCTTTGATTATGAAGAGGCAGGATACCAACCATCAGAACTCGTTAAAATGAACATTTTATTAAATGGAAAACCGGTTGATGCGCTTTCAGTGATTGTACATAAAACTGCTGCATTATCAGTCGGCAAGCAATTAACGCAAAAACTGAAAGAAGTCATTCATCGCCAAATGTTTGAAGTTGCTATTCAGGCTGCCATTGGCGCCAAAATTATCGCCCGGGAAAGTGTCAGCGCGCTTCGTAAAAACGTTACTGCAAAATGTTATGGTGGTGATATTACCCGTAAGAGAAAGTTGCTTGAAAAACAAAAAGAAGGTAAAAAGAGGATGAAACAAGTAGGGAACGTTGAAGTCCCACAAGAAGCATTCTTAACCATACTTAAAAAATAAGGCCTGCTGTATGAAACGCCGCAAAGGACATTATTCGATTTCTGTTGTTGCAAAAATGTTTGACGTACATCAACAAACAATTCGATTATATGAAAAAGAAGGACTCATTACTCCCCAGCGGACAGAAGGTGGCACGCGGCTCTTTTCAGAAGAAGATGTTGATAAGCTAGAAGAGATTATTAATCTAACGCACAAACTCGGGATTAATATTGCAGGCGTTGAAATGATTTTGCGGCTCCAACGTAAAATTAAAAAGATGCAAGATGATATGAACGCAGTATTTGAAAATGCGCAAACACAACTGACAGCAGAAACTGAAACACTGAAGCATGACGCAACCAGCACCGCAACAAAACTGCTCACTCTTAAAAAGCCACGAACAGTTAAAGCATTGCCAAAGCCATCAAAAACAACCAATACTACTCCCGGCCACGAAGCTCCTGCCGAAGAGTGGAAAGTAGAATATGATGAAGAATAACCTATAAGGAATCTGCCATGATCAATAGCAACCATATAAAAACATTCTTTCTCCTCACCCTTCTCAGCACGCTTGCTGCAATGCTTGGATACTCTTTTGGAGGAATTTTTGGCGGCATCTATGCACTCATATTTGCGCTTATTATGAATGCGGCTACCTATTTTTTTTCCGACAAAATGGTTTTAGCCTTATATCGAGCAACTCCGCTCTCGCATGCAAAATATAAAGACATATATGATGTAGTGGAAGATCTTTCGCATCATATGAATATTCCCATGCCACGGTTATTTTTAGTTCCCGGCAGCTTACCTAATGCATTTGCAACAGGTCGCAATCCAAATAACGCTGTGGTCGCGGTTACTGAAGGAATAATAGCACTCCTGGAACCGCATGAGCTGCGCGGCGTGCTTGCACACGAACTAGCACACGTAAAAAATAGAGATATCCTCATTGCGACTATCGCCGCAACACTTGCAACCTGCATCAGCTATCTTGCCGATATGATTCGTTGGTCTTTGTTTTGGGGTGCACGAGGGAAAAATAATGAAAATCGTGGATCAGGAGCCGGACTCTTAATTATCGCCATGCTTACTCCATTTATTGCTATGCTCCTGCAACTCGCCATTTCTCGCTCACGCGAATATGCCGCTGATGCAACGGGCGCCGATTGCTGCCAAGACCCACTCGCACTAGCCAGCGCACTGAGAAAACTTCAAGGCGATTTGAGTAAACATACGCAGATGCCACCGTCAACCGCCCACGCAAGCGCTGCCAGTCTAGGCATTGTATATCCATTCCGTGGAACCGGAGTGTTAAGTTTATTTTCAACTCATCCACCACTGCAAAAACGTATTGAACGCCTCGAAAAAATGGCTGGCGTTCGGTAAAGATCTTACACATTAAGCTACTGTATATATGTCTTCCTGAAGAGGAATTACTCGACGAGGGTCGCTGCCACCGCATGTATCTTTCCATGGCTTCTGATCTCGCAGCTCATTCGCTCTCTCCGCCGTTATTTTGTTTGCTTTACATAATGCATCCAAAACACCAAGCGGTAGATAGACCTCTTTAGAAAAAGACTTACACACATAACCCAGATAATACCGAAGCCTTAAATTTTTATCCCACTTTTGTTCTGCAGCTGTTATATCAGAAAAGATCAAAGGAAGCGGATACTCAAGCTGTGGTGGTATATCGCGCCACAGCAATTTCCATTCACCAAACCGCTTGGCTTGGTTTGCCTGCGCTATGGAAATAGCATTCACATTAATAAGCTCCTGCAGGAGGTATATATTTGTATTACCGAACCCTTGTTTTACCTCTGAGGCATAAAAAGCAGTCTCTAAACGAGGGTCATTAAAACCTCGCCCATCTTTTTTTAAAAAAAGATCAAGCCAAGCTATCATCGCTGTGTTATTACCAAGCGAATCTGCATTCCATTGTCCGTGAATGTTAATATGCTGTGAGCAGAATTTCTCTTTAGCCGCATCACCCAAATACCATACCATATACAAGAGCTGAAGCTTTTGTATGTCTGTTAAAGTATGATCAGAAAATGCTTGTTGAATATCCAACTCAAAAAAGGGGACTATGTTAAAATAATGCAATATTGATACTTTTTGAGAAAATGGAAGATCCGATTGCGCTTGCACTTTTTCTGCATCAATACAATAAATTTTATCTGTTTTAGACGAGTACTGTAAATTCTCATGGTGCATGTCTGGGGTGTCTACACATGTCAGCAACTTATGCATCAAAAGCATATCACCAGCTCTGTACTTATCAGCTGTTAAAGTCTGCAGAGCCCCAATATACTCGCATAAAACAATTGCCGTTCTATCATTGATACGTACTTCTGAAGAAGATGTTTTTTTTCGTAACGCTAATTTTTGTACGGGGACTGTAATATGCTTATCTCTACCACCAATAGCTTGAATTATTTGCTCATCAATAAGCACT
Source organism: bacterium (assembly GCA_037139275.1). Lineage (GTDB taxonomy): Bacteria > Babelota > Babeliae > Babelales > JAUPTZ01 > JAUPTZ01. The sequence continues at coordinate 4,154 of JBAXGS010000055.1, forward strand.
CGCTCAACGTTACGCACTAATGAATTATTCTCACCCTGCCAACCTGCCGCCCTATATTTTTCTTGCATTTTTTTATAACAATATGGATTTGTGATTTTGAGTACAACACTCTGACTCGCCCGAAAAGGCGTAAATTGGATTACAAAAGTATAGTCAACCTCCAATAAATTCTTCAGCTTTGTTTCCTTCAAAGAAAAAGCAAATCCGTGGCGCCTCAATTCTTGTAAAATCCTTTTTTGTAGGAAGTTCGTTTTATACAACAACTTATAAGGAATAACCGTCTTTTTACCCTGAAAATCAATTGTTCCACTCATCATTCTATCTTCACGCAAGGCATCTCCTTCTCTTTGTTGCGTTAGGAATGATTCTGTCGAAAGAATATCAATCTGCTGTATAATCCCAGCAACTCTTTCAAATATCTTGTCTTGACCTACCAAGCCCCCCACTGGATGCGTGCCTTGGTAATCATTAACACTGCTTGAAGCGGTACTTGTGCCAACTAAAAAAGCTGTTAATTGTTCGCTACGGGTATCTAAAGCAGTCTTAAGAGAACCGGTAATTTTTTTCAGCTTTGCTCTCTGCTCTGTAATCAGTGTAGCCATCTGCTCTTTTTTTACCGCATTAACAGAATCTCGTACATAAAAATAGTCTGGTCCTGTATTGCCATTAGTTGATACATCATCCCGCACTCGTTGCTGATTCCTCGTGTATAAGTATGCGGCTACCAACAATGCAGTAGCAGAAGCGCTCGTTACTCCAATAAACTTAGAGCTTTTAAGAAATCGTTTTACACGCTGTATTGGGGTCATGCGTTTTGGTTTCATTAAAAAATCTTCATCCTCAGAACCACTCATCTCATCTGAGGTATTATAACGTGTATCAAGCTCCCCTTCTTGAGAAAAAATAACCTCGCCGTTGCTCACCACTAAACTAAATACTAAAACTAAGTAGTTTTGATAGTTTTGCATGGTCATAATCCTTCAAAAATTGTTTTTATTATCCCTACACCACTAGCTGCGATTGTCCATACAGCGATTGATTTCCCCGACTGGCTCTTACACCAGAACGACCCGTGCGCATCTGTAATGGAATTCCATTACCTCCTGCTGCTGGTTGAAACTGTTGTTGAGCAATTCTTTGCGCCCGACCCATTGCAATACGCTTTGGTGCCGCAAGACTTAATACATATTCTTTCGGATCTTTCTCCGCAGAACGCGAGCCCACGCCACTACTTACTCGAGAACGACTACTCCGTCCAGAGGCCACACTTCCTGGCGATGCAGGCCTTCTCGTTACTGGAGCGGGATCAAGCGCTTCTAATTCTTCTGAAGACCGTGGGTATTCTGGCCCCACTCCTGACATGTGAGCTTCAGGCGAAAAGGGGCTGGTCGACGCCGCATCCTCAAGAAGCATTGCACGCGGCCGATTAGCCATTACGCTCTCTGTAGGAAGAACTGGTCGCTGATTTAAAAGCCGTCCAACTTGCTGCTGCTGAATACCAAATCCAGTTACTAAGCCATCA
>JBAXGS010000056.1:0-5406 GCA_037139275.1 bacterium
TGAAGTGATAGTTGTTCGTGACTGATGTGGAGAATCAATACTTCTTCTAAAGCAACCCACAAGCAGTGACCCCGCAAGCCCTGGCTTACTGGTAACGGCAATGGCAGTAATGTCATGAATAGTGCAACCGGCAGCCGCTAACGTTTGTGCTACGATTGGACCAATTTTCTCCAGATGCGATCGTGATGCAATTTCAGGGACCACGCCCCCATATGCTTTATGGGTATCAATCTGAGAGTATAAAAAGTGAGCAATGATGCGCTGCTGCGTCGTATCAAATACGGCAGCAGCGGTTTCATCACACGATGTTTCTATACCAAGTATCAGAGCCATTCTTTCTATCTCACTACGTAGTTTCAAGGTGATAAACGTATTTTAAGAGACGTCTTTGCGAGCATAGCGTGGCAATCCAGGCTTTCGTCATTTCAATGTATTCGCCATAGCTTTAGCGACGGCTGGACTCCTCGCAAAGACGTGCTATGCAGTTCTATTTCTTTTTATTCATAAGTTCCCAGAACTCATCATTCGTTTTTGTTTTCTTCATTTTATCAATGAGCAGCTCCATACCTTCAACAGTATTCATGCCACCAAGGAATTTTTGAAGAATCCATGCACGGTTGAGCTCTGCTTCATTGAGCAGAAGATCTTCACGACGGGTTCCTGACGCTTGGATATCAAACGCAGGATAGACCCGGCGATTAGAAAGTTTTCGGGTGAGATGGATTTCCATGTTACCGGTACCTTTAAATTCTTCAAAGATAACTTCGTCCATACGAGATCCTGTTTCAACCAGTACGCTTGCAATAATAGTAAGCGAGCCACCTTCTTCTACTTTACGCGCAGCACCAAAGAACCGCTTTGGGCGTTGGAGTGCTGTTGCATCAATACCACCACTCAGTACCTTGCCACTTGATGGCGAGAGAGTGTTGTAGGCACGCGCAAGACGGGTAAGCGAATCAAGAATAATGACTACATCTTTCCCACATTCTACCAGCCGCTTTGCTTTTTCAAGTACCACTTCAGCAACTTGTACATGGCGCGTTGCATATTCATCAAAGGTTGAGCTTACTACTTCCCCTTTAATAGAACGTTGCATGTCGGTTACTTCTTCAGGACGTTCATCAATCAGTAAAATAAGCAAAATTGCTTCTGGATGCTGTGTTGCAATGATGTTTGCTATTTCTTTTAAGAGTACTGTTTTACCGGTTCGTGGTGGCGCAACGATTAAACTTCGCTGTCCTTTACCAATCGGTGTGAGCATGTCCATAATACGGGTCGAAATACACAGTGGATCACCTTCAAGCTTAAATCGCTCGTTGGGGAAAAGAGGGGTTAAGTTTTCAAACACCGTGTTACGAACCGCTTGTGACGCTGGTTCGTAGTTAACCATGTCTACACGCTGAAGCGCAAAGTATTTTTCAGACTCTTTTGGCCGACGTAAAATTCCTTTAATCCAGTCTCCTGTGCGGAGGCTGAATCGTTTGATATGCGCAGGAGATACATAAATATCATCGGGGCCTGGTACATAATTAAATTTTGGTGATCGCAAGAAACCAAAGCCATCAGGAAGTTTTTCTAAAATACCTTCGCCATGAACATCAGCACGTCGTTCAAATTCGACACAGACGATGCGGAACACAAGATCTTGTTTCTTGAGCGAGCTTGGCTCTTTAATGCCAATTTTTGTTGCGTACTCAATCAGCCCATTAATGCTCATTTCGGTCAGTTCTTGAACCGATACAGAACGACGAGGCCCTGATTGATCTTGCAGTATTTGTGGTTCTTCGTAGTAGGCATCAATGTCATCATTCATACGTTGGTGATGTACATGATTTGCTTGCTGCTGCGCATGTTGCTGTGGAGACCGACGTTGCTGATTATTGCTGTGTTGTCCGCCACCTGAGGGTCTATTGTTATTGTTATTTTCGCGACGACGGTCGTGGTGTTGATTGTTTTTACGCTGATGGTGCCCATTTCCACCCTGGTGCTGCCGCTGTTGTTGCGGCTGAGATGGTTGTTGCGCTTGCTGAGGAGCTTGCTCAGTGCTGGGTGTAGCAGCAGGAGACGCGTCGTTTGGCACATCAGGTGTTAATTGAGAATGTAATGTATCTGTCATCGTTACTCGCAAGCTAGAAATGGGTTAATGAGAATGTTCATACATGAACAACAATCCACACTCGGCACTATGCACGAAAAAAGCATTTATAATAAATAACTTTAGTATGAAGTCGTTTTTAGTTGTTTTGTCTCATCAATCCATGTAGTTAGTTCTTGTGAGAACCAATCGCAAGCATTACAGGACTTGCAATATAAATTGATGAGTAGGTGCCCGCAACAATACCAACAAGCATTGAGAGCGAGAAGCCTTTGAGCGCTTCACCACCTAACAAGTAGAGGGCAAAGACCGCCAAAAAGGTTGTCAAACTGGTCAGCAATGTGCGACGCAATGTTTGATTAATACTTATGTTTACAATTTCCTCTTCAGTTTTATTAGTGAGGAGTGCAAAGTTTTCTTGGATACGACTAAAGATCACAATAGTATCATTAATCGAATAACCCAGGGTTGTTAGCAACGCAGCAAGTACGTTGAGTGAAATTTGTTCGTTAAGAAGCAGCAGGACAGTGAGTACCATAAAAATATCATGAGCCAGTGCAACTACTGCACCAATTGCAAAACGATATTGTGATCGGATTGCAATGTAGAGAAGTATGCCAAGCAGAGCCAGGAGCATCGCTATAGTTGCATCCCACTTAATATCGGTTCCTACTTCTGCGCCAACCCATGCAATATGATCCACCACAACGGTATTGCCTGAGAGTTTTTCTTCAACTACTTTTAAGAAGCGTTCTTCAAGAGTTTTACCTTCTTGCTTAACGCGGATTAAAAATTGATTTTCGTGTGAACCAAGACTCTGTACCACAGGATCTTGCCAGCCAGAGCTGGTGAGCGCATTACGCACTTCTTCTACTGAAAGTTTCTTTTCAAAGCTTACTTGGAGTTCTGTCCCACCTACAAAGTCGATGTGGTAATTAAATCCACCGTGATAGATATATGCTGCCGCACCCGCCAGTAAGGATAGAATAGAAAATGCTAAGCAAATATAACGATACCGCAGAAAATTAATCACGACAATCTCCTCATTTGTGTGGTTACTTCAAAAGACAAGGTTTTTGTACCTTAAAAAAGCAAAGAAATAAAGATAATAGAAGAACTCGTTTATGCGCCTTCAATTTTTACAAATTTACGACCTTTAAATCCTTGGTAGAATTTTACGCTGCCAGGAATAATTGCAAACAATGTGTCATCACACCCTTGCATTACACCTTGACCAGGATTTACTTTTGAACCGCGTTGGCGTACTAAAATTTCGCCTGCGTTTACCATTTGACCGTCAAATCTTTTACAACCAAGACGTTTGCCTATTGAATCGCGACCGTTCTGAGTAGAACCACCACTTTTACTTGTTGCCATCGTGTGCTCCTCGTGGATACATGTAATAAATATTATGTATGAAAAATTAAGAGTTTTTTAAGAACTGCGGTAAAGAATGACGCGATTTTTGGGAAAAGTCAAATTCTACGCGCTCTCTTTCATAAGTGCATTGAATGGCAGCGCGGTAACATGTTCATGAACTTTATAACAATGTGTTCCCGCATGGAGAATGATTCCGTGCTGTACCGCATCTCCATAATCTTTACGAAACGAGAGAATTCCTCGAGCATCATATTTATTGGGAGTATCGGTGGACTTAATCTCTATCGGATAGAGTTTGCCATTCATATGAAGCACAATATCAACTTCGGCGTCATTGAGGGTTTTCCAGTGATAGACAAATGGTTGTGCAAGGAGGCTGCTTAGCAGTTTAAATATGAGGTTGACGCAATATGTTTCAAAAAGTTGGCCGAAGCGCGAGCTGCCGAGAAGAGAAAGCGGATCGCGAATGCCTTGGAGGTAGCAAGCAAGGCCTGTATCGGTCATAAATCCTTTGCCGCGCGAACTGAGTCGTTTGAGAGTGTTTGGCAGATAGGCGGGGATCTCGCGCCATTGGTACGTTTGCTTCAAGATATGTTCCCAGGTCATAATATCTTTTTTTTGAACACCGAGTTCGCGGCCAAATAATGCATAATTAATTTCTTGCGCAGTGAGCGCAGACATGACTTGGAGGTAGCGGTGAAATTCGGGAGCGGCAGCTGATGGATGTGCGTACAATGCATCTCGTTCAATATAGGTTCGTATGTAGCTGTTGAAGTAATCAGCAATAGCATTGTCTGATTTACTCATTGTGGCAGGAAAGCTACCTCGCCATACCGTGTGAATAGGTGAATAGGTATCAATAATGCCGGCAAAATTGTGTAAGAGCTCGGCGGGGCTATTAAGATACGATTCGAGCCATGATAATGGCGCTTGTGTATTGTCTTTAAATGAGAATGTTTCAAATTCTTCAAAAGGAGTGAACGGCTCCAGGTCAATTATTCCGACCCGGCCGGCCATGCTTTCTGCCGCTTGTTTCAGCATCCCGAGATTATGAGAGCCAGTCAGATAATATTGCCCCATATCATCTGATTCGTCTACTGCTCGCTTGATGGCGCCCAGTAATTCGGGAACATATTGAATTTCGTCAAGGATGAGTGGTTGACGATGTGATTTAATAAATAAATCAGGGTTGCTTTTTGCTCCATATACATCAGTGAGCCGGTCAAAAGTGATGTGCGGAACGCTTGGTAGTAGATTTTTTAGAAGAGTGCTTTTGCCGATTTGACGAGCACCAGTGATTAAAATCACTTTAAAGTTTTGGGAGAGAAATTGTACCCGTTTTTGGATATGTCGTAATTTATAATGAAATGCCATTGGGTAAGTCCTTTTATTTCAGGCTTTTATTCGCTTATGACTGTACCGAAATTATGTTTGTGTTGCAACAAAGTACCAGACAATTTTGTAATTTTTAACAAAATTGTCTGGTACTTTTCTTATTTTATTATGCTGTATTTGTTTAAATGACCAACTTTTAAGTGCCAAAAGGCGCGTCTTTGCCAGGAGTCTGGCTGTTGCTAAAGTTATGGTGTCTCTCCGCCCGTCTTTGTCGCACTCTTTCTTTTCGCGCAAACGCCGCTTAATAGGGCTCATGACTGTGCCGGAATTATGGTGTCCGCTTTTACAGAGTTAAGAGAGCTTGTAGTGCTTCTTGTAATTCTGTATCGTCTTTGCCGATTATTTCCGCAATGACATACATGGGGTATGAGCGCAACGAAGGAGGGGGGATTTTCTTGTGGAATGTGCCTGCCAGTCGAGCAAATAGTGATCTATGATTCTTTTCATTATGGCGCTCTATGGTTAAAATTGCAGGTCTTTTTTTGTTTCCATGGTCGAAATCGCAGCAACCGGGTAAAAAAAACTACTTACTGACC
>JBAXGS010000057.1:0-5394 GCA_037139275.1 bacterium
GAGGTATAGAAGGACGGAATAGGGGTTATAGATTTTTTTTGTATGGGCATAAGAAAATTGATATCCGTTATACCATGTGCGCATTTCTTCGATTATGGCACTCGAAGTAGTTCCTTTTATTGCTGCATATTCTTGTATGTACATACTGAGATTTTCGTGAATCTCATCTTCTGTGTAACCGCATAAGGATGAAAACTGCGGCTCAAGGGATATGTCGTTAAGATTGTTGGGGCCCGAAAAAAGTGATGTTTTTGAGAATTTTGTAACCCCAGTGACGAATGTGAAGTGGATGTACGCATCAAGAGCTTTTAGTGTTGTATAAAAACCGCTTAAAAAATCTCGTACCGTAAGTGCTATTTCAGGATTGGTGATATGACGAAGTAGTGGCGCATCATATTCGTCTATAAGTATGGCGATTTTATTTTGCACGCCTATTTTTTCGCAAATATAGGCGATTTTTTCTCGGGGGAATGGGCGATGGCTTGCATTGTATCCATGCTGTATTGCAATAGTATCGAGCGTATTGTTTAAATCATTTTTCAATGTATCAAGGGTATCTGTATTGAGTTGTGAGAAATCGATATGAATTACCGGCCTTATTTCCCAGGTATATCTACCTTCTTGTCCAATCCAAAGATTTTTAAATAATTTTTTGTTGCCGAGAAAAATTTCTTTGATGGTTGATACGAGGAGTGACTTGCCAAAACGACGAGGTCGCGAGAGAAAGCAGCGGAAGTTTTTAGTGATGAGCGTGTGAATAGCTTCTGTTTTGTCGATATAGAGAAGATCGCGGGAGTTGATTTCTGTGAGCGTACTGATACCAATGGGGAGTTGTTTTTTGATAACCATTTTGTTTTTCCTCTTTCTACCGAGTAATACAGCACGACTTATATTTTTTCCCCGATCCGCATGGACATACATCATTTCGTCCAACTTTTGCTACATCACGCTTTATCGTTTTTGGCGCCGCTTTGGCTTCTTCTTGTTGTGCATGGACTTCTTTTGCTTCTAAATATTCTTTAATGCGAGCGGCCGCAAGTTTTGCCATATGCTCTGCAGAAAAGAGTTTTGGATCAAGATGAAATATGCGATGTACCACATCTCCTTTAATCGCATTCATCATATTAATGAACGCATCAAATGCTTCTTTTTTGTATTCGATGAGCGGATTTTTTTGTCCATACCCACGCAGTCCAATACCTTCTTTTAATGAGTCAAGAACTTGCAGATGTATTTTCCAATACTGATCAACAAGGTCAAGCAAAATCCATTGTTCAGTGTCTTTGATCATATGAAGATCCATCTGTGCACGCACTGTATGGTAGCATCTGGTTATGTACTTAATCAGCGTTGGTGCTACTGCGTGAGGAGTGTGTTCAATGGCTGCTGCAAGTGCTTCAGCCGGAATAGTAGTTATTCTGCTGAGTGCAGTGCACAACTCGGTACGTTCCGTGATTGATGGAGTGGGCCGTGGCGCATAAATATCTACTTGTACCTGCACCCAGTCATGTAAAATTTCGTTAATGATAGGGAGCGTGTTCTCTTGGCTATCTAATATTTCGCGACGGTATTCATACACTACTTTTCGTTGTTGATTCAGTACGTCATCGTATTCGATCAAGTTTTTACGTGATTCAAAATGATGTTTTTCAACTTTTTCTTGTGCGCTTTCAATGCTGCGCGAGACCATTGGGTGTTCAATGCGCTCGCCTTCTACCATGCCGACACGAATCATAATGTTCTTAAGTCGATCGCCTGCAAATATTCTGATGAGACTGTCTTCAAGCGAGAGGTAAAATTTCGATGAACCAGGATCGCCTTGCCGGCCAGCACGGCCTCGAAGCTGATTATCGATACGGCGGCTTTCATGACGCTCTGTACCAATAATTCTGAGTCCACCCAGTTCTCGTACCCCGGTACCAAGTTTAATGTCGGTTCCACGCCCCGCCATGTTTGTTGCAATAGTTACGCGACCCGCTTCACCTGCATGCGCAATGATTTCTGCTTCGCGCGCATGTTGTTTTGCGTTGAGAATGTCGTGAGGAATGCCTCGCATTTTAAGCAAGTGTCCCAAATATTCAGATGTTTCAACAGACACGGTACCAACCAAGACCGGCATTTTTTTTGCATGTGTTTCTACAATGTCTTCAATGATCGCATCAAATTTATCTTTTTGTGTTAAGAAGATTGCATCTGGTTCATCAATACGGAGCACTGGCTTGTTGGTGGGAATAGATACAACATCAAGTTTATAGATGCGATGGAACTCTTCTGCTTCAGTTTGTGCAGTACCGGTCATGCCGGCCAGTTTTGCGTACATACGGAAGTAATTTTGCAGGGTGATAGAAGCGAGTGTTTGGTTTTCGCGTTCTATTTTTACCCCTTCTTTTGCTTCAAGCGCTTGATGGAGGCCGTCAGAATAACGGCGACCAGGAAGTATACGTCCGGTAAATTCATCAACAATTAATACATCGTTGTCTCGTACCACGTATTCTACATCTTTGGTAAATAATGTATGTGCGCGAAGTGCTTGATTGACGTGATGAAGAACCAGTGTGTGTTCCGGTGCAAATAAATTTTCGATACCGAGGCGTTTTTCAACAAGATCGGTTCCTTCTTCAGAAAGGTGCACTGATCGGCTTTTTTCGTCTAGTTCATAGTGTGCATCTTTGCTGAGCCCGGTTACGGCGCGATTGGTAATTTCATACAAAGAGCTGCTTTTTTCAGCGGCGCCAGAAATGATAAGAGGTGTTCGTGCTTCGTCAATTAAAATAGAGTCTACTTCGTCAACAATAGCAAAATTTTGCCCGCGCTGTACGTATGCTGAAACATTGAATTTCATATTATCGCGGAGGTAGTCAAAACCAAATTCACTATTGGTTCCGTAGGTAATATCAGCAGCATATGCAGCTTGATGGTCTGAGTCATCCATGTTGTGCTGGAGGATTCCTACTGTTACTCCGAGGGCATTGTAGATTGGCATCATCCATTCTGCGTCGCGGCGAACAAGATAATCATTGACGGTCACAAGATGAGCACCTTTTCCTGAAAGGCTATTTAAATAGAGCGCAAGTGTTGAGACCAGTGTTTTTCCTTCACCAGTTTTCATTTCTGCAATTTTGCCTTCATGAAGAACCATGCCACCAATAAGTTGCACATCATAGTGACGCATGTTCATTGTGCGGCGACTTGCTTCTCTTACCGCAGCAAAGGCTTCAGGAAGAATATCATCTAGCGAGGTGCCTGTTGCTACGCGTGCTTTGAGCGCTGGTGTAATTGCTGCAAGTTCGCTATCAGAGAGTGCTTGCATAGATTGTTCCAGTTCATTGATAAGAGTAACTTTTTTTCGAAGTCGATTTATTTCGCGACTATTTTTGGTCCCAAAAATTTTTGCAAGGAAGAGGGTAAACATACAGCGACTTTCGATTATAAAAAGATAAAGCTATTATTACGCAGGCAGGTATTTTATCATACTTGAGTATTAGGACAATGATCAATCTGAGCAAAATGTGATGATTACTTTACAAAAGTGCAGGCATATTTTACTTTGTTGCCTAGAGTAAAACAACGGTTTTCACTAATTTCGGTCAGTATGGATCAGAGAATAAAAAAATCAACAATTCAGTCAGGAGTGGCAATGCAGAATCAAACTGCACTTGAGTCTTTATTTAACGAGCAGGCACGTATCGGTATTGTTCTCCGCACAAGTGGTACGATAGTTGATGTGCAATTTTCCGGGCAAAAACTTCCGCAAATTTATAATCTGCTGGTTATCAAGGTTCCCTTGCAAGATGTAGCTAGTGGATTTGCGTATGTGAGCGTTGAGGTTGCGCAGCACGTAGGAGATTGTGTGGTTCGGTGTATTGCGCTTGAAGCATTAGGAAACATTTCTCGTGGTGTGCAGGTTGTTGATACTGGAGCACCTATTCATGTGCCGGTAGGGCCGCAAGTTCTTGGACATGTGTTTGACGTGTTGGGCCGTACCATTGATGGAACAGAGCAAGTTGTTGGGGAAGAACGATGGCCAATTTATCGTAATGCGCCGACGTTGATTGATCAAGATATTAGTAATGAAATTTTGGAGACAGGCATCAAGGTTATTGATTTACTGTGTCCCTATCTTAAAGGTTCAAAGATTGGATTATTTGGGGGTGCTGGGGTTGGTAAAACAATTTTGGTGCAAGAACTTATTCGTAACGTGGGAATTGAACACGGTGGGTACTCAGTATTTGTAGGTATCGGTGAACGTACGCGTGAAGGCAACGATTTATGGCTTGCGATGAAAGAAACCGGCGTGCTTGATAAAACAGCATTGGTATTTGGTCAGATGGGTGATATGCCAGGAGCTCGCTTGCGCGTTGGGCTCAGTGGGCTTACGATGGCCGAATATTTTAGAGATACTGAAAAAAAAGATACGCTTTTATTTATCGATAACATTTTCCGCTATGTGCAAGCAGGGACCGAAGTGTCTGCATTACTTGGTCGCATGCCATCTGCAGTAGGGTATCAGCCGACATTGGCTTCTGAAATGGGGATGTTACAGGAGCGAATTACCAGTACCAAGGATGGATCTATTACCTCAATTCAAGCGGTGTATGTTCCTGCGGACGATTATACTGATCCGGCTCCTTCAACAACATTTCATCATTTGGATGCGAGTACCGTATTGTCACGTAAGATCGCTCAGCAAGGGTTGTTTCCGGCCGTTGACCCCCTTGCATCGGTCTCAAAAGGTTTGACACCAGAAATTGTGGGTGACCAACATTATCAGGTGGCCCGTGCTGTGCAGCGAACGCTTCAAAAGTACCAAGAGCTGCAAGATATTATTGCAATCTTGGGTGTGGACGAGTTGTCAGATGCAGACAAGCTGATTGTGAGTCGCGCTAAAAAAATTCAAAATTTTTTAACGCAACCATTGTTTGTAGGTGAGCAGTATACCGGCATGGCTGGTGTGTTTGTTCCGCGGGAAAAAACGGTGGCAGATTTTGAAAAAATTATTTTTGGGCATTGTGACAAGATGCCAGAGCAAGCATTTTATATGGTTGGCACACTGGAAGATGCGGTGCAGAAAATGAAACGATTGCAGCAGCGATAATCACAAGGAAATGTTTGTATGACACTACAGCTCAGTATATTGCGGCCTTTTTCTGAAGAGAAAAAACAAGTGGAATGGGTGCGAGTAGAGTGCCCTGGTGGCAGTTTTACGGTGGGGGTAGGGCATCGACCGCTCATTAATATTTTGGCAGGGAGCCGAGTGGTGACCTATCAAGAATCGGGCGCCGAGCACACGCTTGAAGTCTCTGCTGAAGGTGGAATGGTGCACGTGACAGACAACCAGGTCATACTCTTTTTAAGCTGATTGCTAAATAAAGCGCTGGTTGCTAGAATGCTGGG
>JBAXGS010000058.1:0-5350 GCA_037139275.1 bacterium
TTGGTGTTTGTATGGTGCATATGTTTTTGAGCATATGCACCATATTTTTTTTGATGAGTCTCCTGGTATGTGCGTTTGATACGAGCTGCTTGTATCTTCCTGTGCAGATTGTGTATAGTCCGCCGTCATGGCATTAAGTGCGCTATAATCAAAGGAAAGAGCAGTATATGAAATATCAATATCTCGTAGGAAGTGCATTAATATGTGCAATGATTGGTGGCGGCGCCTATTGGTATACAACGCTTCAAAATCAGCAGGAGCAGCATAATCAGCTGTTTCAAGTATTGACTAAGGAGCTTGCGAGTACTCGGACGCAATTGCTCAGTATGCAGCAGGAAGTCCGTCATGAAGCGGCCAGTGTTCCGACCAGTGCTTCAAATTGGCTTCATGTTCAAAAACAAATTGAGAACGGTGTTGTGCAAGTATTTAGTTCGGTTGCGCGTATTAACTGGTTGCGGCCGTATCGAGCGCCGGACGAGGTTATGGGCGCAGGCAGTGCTTTTTTTATTAATCAAAGCGGTGACATGTTGACCAACTATCACGTGGTGAACCAAGCGCGTTCTGTCATGATTCGTATTCCAAGACTAGGACAAACACAATACCGAGCATTAGTTGTTGGCGTCTGCCCAGAGCGTGATGTGGCACTTCTTCGGCTTGTTGATAAAGCGCGTACTGAAATTGAAGCAAAGCTCGGCACTATTACGTGTATGTCGCTCGGTGATTCTGATCAAGTGGGGCGGACGCAGGAAGTAATGGCACTTGGCTTTCCCTTAGGGCGAACGAGCCTTAAGAGCACGATTGGTAACGTGAGCGGGTGGGAGCATATGGGTGGCCAGTCGCTCGTGCAGCTAACATCACCATTAAATCCGGGTAATTCAGGAGGCCCGGCAGTGAATAATCGTGGTGAGGTGATTGGTATTAACTCATCAGGCATTATGAGCGCTCAGAATACTGGGTTCTTTATACCGATTAATGAAGTAAAGCATATTTTGGCAGATCTCTATAAAACTCCACTCCTGCGTAAACCAGTGCTTGGTGGAGACTTTTCTATTTATTTAGATACCATGCGTGAGTACCTGGGCAATCCACCAGGGGGAGGGTGGTATGTAAACCATGTGTATAAAGGAACACTTCTTGATCGTGCTGGTATTAAAGCGGGTGATGTCCTCTATCAAGTGAATGGCTATGATCTTGACTGCTATGGGGAAGTGGAAGTTTCGTGGGCCCCTGATGCGCGCGTATTAGTGCTTGATTTACTTAATCGCTATAACATTGGTGATACTATTCATTTGGTGCTCTATCGCCGTGGTGAGCGGAAAGAATGTAGTATTGTTTTGGATGACAGTTTTATTTTGCCGGTACGTCGTATGTTTCCTGATTTTGAAGCGATTGATTATGAAGTATTTGGCGGCATGGTACTTCTGCCGCTGAGTATTAATGTTATTAACGCGCTTCTTGAATATGATAACTCTCTTGCATCAGTGCTTGCTCGATATGCGCGGGCCGATGCACAATATGAGCAGGCAGTTATTATTACCCATATTTTCCCTGATTCACCAGCAAAAGATGCCAAGCTTCTGGATGTGGGATTAATTATTGAAAGTGTGAATGGGTATAAAATTTCTACACTTCGTGAACTTCGTGCAGCGCTTCTGGCCCATCGTAAAGAGAAATTCTTTACCATAACTACTCAGCATGACAGGCGATTTGCCATTCTCGCATACGATGATGTGCGTGAAAAAGAAAGTAAACTTGCTGGGCTTCATGGCTATGCAGTTTCAAATCTCGTTAAGGCATTGGGATAAGTTGCCAGGGGCTGCGTGAGGCTCTTTCTTCGTGCGCATTCTTGTATTTTTAGACCCAGACAGTTATTTTGTGAGTTAAATATAACAATTTTTGTAATGTTTAACTCACAAAGGATATATATGCCACTTGCGGACATGAAAGGGATCTTGCGATTTTCTTCCACGGTATTCTCTTTTAAAGAAGTATTATTGAGTTTTGATAGAGATAATCCACGGTTGCTTGCGCGTCGTTTACATTATTATGTGCAGCAAGGACAGCTTCATTCAATTCGGCGCGGTATTTATGCAAAAGATAAGAATTATGACCGTTTGGAGCTGGGGACAAAGATTTATGCACCAGCCTATGTGAGTTTTGAGACAATTCTTGTAGAGCATGGGATTGTGTTTCAGTATTACCGGACTATTTTTGTGGCGACGTATCAAACCAAAGATCTTGAGTGCGATGGCAACTCATATACGTTTAAAAAGATTAAAGATGTTATTTTGCTCAATAGCGCAGGGGTTGAGAATCGAGGCAATTATTATGCTGCAACTAAAGAACGGGCATTTCTTGATGTGCTGTACCTCTACAAAAACTATTACTTTGATAACTTGCGGCCGCTCGATTATCAAAAAGTCCTTGCACTGCTTCCTGTTTATAATAATAAACGGATGGAACGGGTGGTGAAAGAGCAATTTGAAGAGTTTTTTCGGCAACAGGCTGAGGATTAAGACGGCTCTATTACTCGCACAAAGCATTCCAGGGAAGTGCGATAGTATTTTCATCTATTTGGTAGCACTGGGTGCCATTATAGATTACCAGGCCTGGAGCGATACGTTGATGAGGATACGCAGCTCGAAATGCTTTCATACCTCGTACATCGAATAAGTTAATTGATGAGGCAGCTTTTACTTCAATGGGGTAGAGCCAGCCATCTCGATCAAGAATAATATCCACTTCTGTTTCGTTATTTGCGCGCCAATGGTACTGGTAGGCAGGGGTAGCAAGCATACAGTTGAGCTGATGAATCATATTGCTTACCCACGTTTCAAAGATTGCTCCAAAGAGTGGGTGTCCAGAAAGGGCTTCAGGTGAAGAGAGTCGCTGTAATGAACACATAATGCCGGTATCAAAGAAATACCCTTTTGGTTTTTGGCTGAGTCGTTTGACCGTGTTGCCTGAGTACGCTTCTGCAGCGCGCCAGGTGTAGGTGTATTGCATTACTTGCAGCCATTCTTTTGCTTTTCTGCCTTCAAGTGCAATTTCTCGTCCTAATTGGTGATAGTTAATTTCTTGAGCAGATAATGCACTGGTAAGACGCATAAAAGAACCGAAGTCTGAAAGGTCTTTTGAGTTGCCCAAAGTTCGAACATCGCGATCGATGTATGTTTGTGCGTAGCTTGTTTTGTACCGTTCAATTGAGCTTGGTTTTCCCAGGAGTGCTTGCGGTAGGTTTCCCCGCCATAAAGTATTGAGAAGGTTGTATTCGCTTAATACTCCTTTAGTGCTGGTGAGGAGCGAACGAGGTTCTTGTAAGTAGCGGCTGAGCCACGAGGAGGTAGCTGGTTTTTCTGCTGCTTCATATAGAGTGAGGCCGGTCATTTCTATAACGCATACTCGTCCAGCCATGCTTTCGGCTACCGATTTGAGCATGGCCAGATTTTGAGACCCTGTTAAAAAGTATTGCCCGTATGTATCACTGGTATCAACTTTACGTTTAAGCGCGGAGAGGAGTTCTGGGACATACTGAACTTCGTCAAGAATAAGTGGGCCTGGAAAATTGCGTAAAAAGTTATCTGGATCACTTCTGACATTGTGCTCATCAAAGTATTGATCAAAAACAAATACGGGGAGTTTTGGGAATATGTTGCAGAGAAGTGTGCTTTTGCCGCATTGGCGGGGGCCTACTAGCAGAATTATTTTGAATACTTGTTGTGCTTCAAGTACCGCTTCTTCGATAAAACGTTTTTTGTATTTCATGATAGTTACCCAAAAAGTAGTGCGCATTTATGCATTAACAATACAAGAATGCGCACTACTTTACAACTATTTTTTGCTTTTGGGGTAGAGATGTGCACTCATGTCGTTATCTATAGTCCAAAATGCAGGTTCTCTTTTTGGTATTTTTCATCTTGAGAAAAGTTGTGTACAGTAGCTGACTGTTAAACATAATTGTATAAAGGCGTGCTATGAAAAAAAGATTAGACGTTGTAGTGGCGGAACGGTACCCGCAGTACTCTCGCTCGTATGTGCAAAGTATTATTATACACGGCAAGGTGCTGCACGACGGTCAGCCGCTTACTAAGTCTAGTACACAAGTGGCAGATGATATTGAATTGGTGGTGACCGATGAACAGCCAAAATATGTGTGCCGGGCTGGAGTTAAGCTTGAGGCAGCACTCGATCACTTTGGGGTTGATGTGGCCGGGCTGACTATTCTTGATGCGGGTCTTTCAGCCGGTGGGTTTACCGATTGTATGCTGCAGCGCGGGGCTAAAAAGATTTATGGTATTGCTGTGGGGCATGGCCAAGTCCATGAAGATCACATCCGGGCGATAACCAGCGGCCAGCAAATCCAGCGCATCGTGCCCGCTGGCGGCGGTGCGCAGCACAAAGCCCAAAGGCAAGAGCAAATGCGAGAGCACTTCCCGATCCACATCTTCGTTGTCCACAATCAGCACATGGCGACGCGCACCGCTGTAGCCGCGCCGCGTACCCGGAGTTGCCGCCGGCACTTTGTAACGCACACCACTGCTGAGCACCTCAGGCACAAACAATTTCACATGAAACACCGAGCCCACGCCCGGTGTGCTGTCCACACTCAAAGCGCCGCCCATCAAGTCGGTGAGCATCTTGGCAATGGTTAAACCCAAGCCCGCACCGCCCTGCCCCGTGCCGGTGGTCGCACCGCGCGTGAAGGGCTCAAACACCTGGGTGATTTGCTCGGGGCTCATGCCCGGGCCGGTATCAGCAATGTCAATGAACGCCATCTCACGTGCATAACGTACTCGCAGCGTCACCTGGCCCGGCAAGGTGAACTTGATGGCATTGCCCAACAAGTTGATGATGATTTGGCGCACACGTTTGTCATCAGCCCGCACCAGCTCGGGCAAGGCGCCCGAGACCTCAAACTCAAAGTGCAAACCCTTGGCCGCAGCTTGCAACTCGAACATGGCGGCGAGTTCATGCACCGCATCGGCAAAGTCCATAGGCTTGATGTCCAGCGTGAGCTTGCCCGACTCGATGCGCGCAATGTCCAGCGTGCCTTCAATCAAGGACAGCAAATGCTCGCCTCCGCGGCGAATCACCTGCACCGCGTGTTTGCGGTGCGGGGGTACTTGCGCGTCTTCACCCATGAGTTGGGCATACCCCAAGATGCTGTTGAGCGGCGTGCGGATTTCATGGCTGATGGCGCTGATGTATCGGCTCTTGGCTTGGTTGGCTTGCTCGGCCTGGTGTTGCGCGCGCTCGGCCAGAGCTTTGGCCTGTTGCAAGGCATGGTCGGTTTGTTCGTGCAGGTCAATCTCGCGCATGAGCAAACTGGTTTGGCGGTTGGACTCCTCTT
>JBAXGS010000059.1:0-5318 GCA_037139275.1 bacterium
CTTGAAAAAGAGGGGCTTGTTCCTCCTTTACATATGTCTGATGAAGAATTAGCTGGAGCATGGAAAGAGCGGTTTGAGTCTGAAGATATTATTTTAGATGTTGATAATAAGTCGTTAACGCATCGTCCTGATATGTGGGGGCATCGCGGTTTTGCCCGTGAAGTTGCTGCGCTTTTTGATAAAAAATTACTCTCCGAGGAAGCGTTTCTGCACTCTCTTCCTGTGCGCCGTGTGGCAGCGGCGGAATTGAATGATAAGCCCAGCGGTCTGTTTCTTAAAAATAGTGTCCCTGGTGTGTGTGCCGGATTTGCGGCACTGTCTCTTCCTCTTATAACACCACAATCTTCTGATATTCGTGCAGTAAGTCGGTTGCTTGCTATTGGGTATCGGCCACGAAATGCCGCAATTGATATGACAAATTATGCAATGGCAGATTGGGGTCACCCGCTGCATGCGTACGATGCGGATCGGCTCCAAGATGCCCATCTTGAAGTTCGTTTTGCCCATACAGGCGAGCAGTTACTGTTGCTCGATGGGGCTACTGTGGTTTTAGCGGAAACAGATATGGTGATTGCGGATAGTAAGAAAGTGCTCAGCCTTGCCGGAATAATGGGTGGCAAGCTTGATTCGCTCTCAGCAAGTACTCGAAATATTTTATTGGAAGCAGGATGCTTTCATGCGGCTACTGTTCGTCGAACTGCAGCACGGTATAAAATACGGACAGAAGGGTCTCAGCGGTTTGAAAAAACATTAACGGCAGAGCAAATAGTGCCTGCGTTGCAGCGTACGGTTTTTTTGGCACATCAATGGGGTTTACTGGGCGGACAAGAAAAGCATTATATTTTGTTTCTTGCGCCTGAGTACCAGCGGAATATAATTGAAGTGAGCCATGCATACATTGAAGAGCGCATAGGTGTTTCATTTACTCAAAGCGATATTGTAACACTTCTTTCAAGCATCGATTTTGGTGTGGAGCCACGTGTTGAGGGTGGACAGGTATGGTATGAGGTCGTTGTTCCTGCGTTTCGCGTTACCAAAGATATTTCAGGCATGCATGACATTGTTGAAGAGGTTGCGCGCCTTTATGGATTTGATGCTATCTCGCCGGTTTTGCCTACTATTGCGCAGCGCGCAACGGAGATTGAGCCGGTGCTGCGGGAACGCGTTATTAAACAGTATTTAGCCCATGGTGCAGGCATGCAAGAGCAGCGGAACTATGCGTTTTATAATGAGCACGTGCTTGCCACACTTGGCTGGCAAGAGCACGCAGGGGTCTGTTTGCAAAATCCAGTATCGCAAGATGCATATCGATTAGTGACCTCGCTTATGCCTCATTTGCTCGGAAATGTGATTGATAATAGCGCCGATGTTGAGCGGTGTGCATTTTTTGAATGGGGTACAGTATGGCCTCAGGGAGTTGATTCTGAGCGTAAAGAGCTTGCTGGTGTCTGGTATGATAAACGGGGACGACTTGAGTTTTATACTCTTAAACAAACAGTAGTGCGCATACTTCGCTGTGTGGGTATTTCTGCTCAGTGGGAGCTCGCTGGGGAAGCGGATGCACCACAATGGCTTTCTATGAAGCAAGCAGCAGCGTTACTGCATGATGGGGTGTGTATTGGATATTTTGGGTTATTGCATCCGGTGATGCTCCAAAAAATGGGTGCACTGCCAGAAAGTAATGGATATGGATTTGTTCTCAACGCTTCTTTATTGCAAAAGAGTCCTGCGCCACGGTATACAGTAAGCCATCTGCAAAAATATCAGCATTCAACCGTGGATGTGAGTGTGCTCGTGAGTAAGAATACATTTGTAGCGCAGCTTGAACAGAGCATTCTTGCGGTAAGCTCGTTGATTGAAGACGTAAGTCTGATCGACTTTTTAAGAAAAAAGAATGGACCGACAAGCGTTCAGTGGCGTTTCGTATCACGCTTTCTTCTCCTGAGCGAGTGCTGACTAAGGATGAGATTGAAGGGGTACGAATGCAGATTATTGCGGTGCTTATTGGTCAGGGCGCTACGCTGCGTGAATAAAAAGGAGTACATATGAGAATTTCGTTAGCAGACTTGTTGTTTTCAGCCACTGCCCTTGCTGTGTTTATTGGCGACCGTGTGACTAAAATGATGGCGTCTGAGTACTTATCTCACGTTTCAACACCGGTTTTTCCTGGTTTGAAACTCACCTTAATGTTCAATACCGGTATTAGTTTTAGCTTATTTTCATCCCCTCAGGGTGTTATTGCATGGGAGTTAACGGCGGTTATTGCCGTAGTTGTTGCGCTCTTAATTGTCGCGTGGCGGTATTATGCGGTTACACGGACTGCCGACATTGCGTTTGGACTTATTATTGGTGGCGCGGTAGGAAACTTTGTAGACCGGGTTTGTATTGGTGGGGTTATTGATTTTATTGAGTTGTACTGTGGGCGCTGGTCGTGGCCAACATTTAATGGTGCAGACGTAGCTATTGTTATAGGATTTATCTTGTTAGTGAGTGAGGCATTGTATGAAACAAAAGCTGAGTAATATTGCGTATATGGTAGCATCATTGGGGCTGGTAGGATTTATTCCTGCAGCGCGAGTATGGGGCTCTCTTTTGGGTATTTTTGTCTGGTGGTTTTTCTCATGGCTTCAGGGTATTTCAGGATTGATTGGTGTGCTGGGAATGTTTATTGTACTTGGGTTCTTGCTAGGAGTTTCGTGGTTTGTACGAAGAGATATTCCTGAAGAGCGCGAGGCCGATATTGTTCTTGATCGTATTGCGGGGGTTGCTATTGCGCTTGCGTGGCTTCCGAGCGTGACGCTTAAGTTTTTATTATTCGGGTTTTGTTTATTTCATCTGTGGTTGTTTGTGAGTGTGCTTGCCCAGCGTGTGTATGCGTATGATAACAAAACGGCGACTGGCGGCGTGACGCTGAGTACCGGCGAAATTGTTATGATTGCGGTGTTAACCAATATCGTACTGCATTTTTTGTGGTGGCTCGCTCATTAGCGTTGTGTGATGTTTAGGGCACTTGTTTCGTTACTATACCCCTCATTTTGTTCTGGGTGCCGGGTACTTGTTATGCCCGATGTGGTGCTGTGTAGTTCATGTGAACGTTTGGTGATTTCTGTGCCTGTTTTATACAGAACCTTTGAGAGTTATAGTGTGCCTATTCATGCGGTAAGTGCCTATGAAGCTCCGGTGCAGGGACTTGTGCGCGCAAAAGAGCGCAAGCAGATATACGCAGCCAGGCAGTTAGGCCGTTTGATGGTGCAGTATAGCAGTATCAGCGAATTGATATTTGATTGTATTATTCCTGTTCCCTTACATTGGATGAGACAGTATGCGCGTGGATATAATCAAGCGTCTGTAATGGCGACCATTGTTGCCACGCAGTACCCAGGAGTTTCTCTTATATATCCGTTTAGGCGGATACGCGCTACAAAATCTCAGCGTGAGCTTGACGCAGCTGAGCGGAAGAACAATGTAAGAAATGCATTTGCTCGTTCACAGTGGTGGTCTGAGCAGGCGTGTCAAAACGCATTGGCTGATAAGCGAGTGCTGCTGATTGATGATGTATATACAACAGGAGCCACTCTAGAAGCATTAATTGCGCTGGTTGCTGCATATAAACCAGCCTCAATAACCATTTTGGTGGGATGTCGGGTTGTTTAGAACCCGCCCATCATACCGGGCATCATACTGCTAAAATCCATATCGCCCGCCGCTTCTTTATCAGCTTCTTTTTCAGTCGGAGTTGGGGGGCGTTGTCGCAATTCTTCTTCAATGAAAGGAGTTGCTTTTTTGATGGATTTGATTAAACGCTGTGTTCTGTATTGCTCAAAGATTCCCATTAATGAATCGGCAATACTTGCCAAATTTCCTACCAGCATTGCAGGTGATGTTGCCATTTTGATTGGCTCAGGTTGGGCTGGGGCCGCTACGCCTCCATCAACTGTTCCTGCAGCCGCTTGAGCTGCCGGGTTTGCAGGTGTGGCATGTTTTCCTTTAGAGAATACCGCAAGAAGCCCAGGGAGTGCTGCAAGACCAACAACGCGGATGATCCATCGTGCTTTGGCAAGCTTGGACATATCTTTTTTGTATTTGGTAATTTCGAGCGGTACGCCGTGCCGTCGATTGAGATACGAGAGTAAATATGCATCTTTTGCATTGAGCTTACTATTTTTGCGTGTTGAAAAGTTATAGAGCCCATTAATTCCGAGAGTTGCAAGGTTTGCTGCGCCCGCTACTTTGCTGAGAGTAGATTGTTGTCTAAATTCATGATGATGGCCAGGAAGGGCTTTTCCCATACGTGATTCTGCAATTTCGCGTGCCCATGGCATGAGACCATATCCTATGCTAGTAACGGGGCGTACTGCACGTGCAACTGAGCTAATTGAGCTTTTGCCATCAAGGGCAAACCCGATGGTGGGTTTGAAACCATCTTGAACTTCGCGAGCGGTTTTTGCGCTGAGCCCGTCTCCTTTTTTGGTAGTTTCATTGTATTGCAGAGCACCATCAAGCCCTTGGTAGATTCCGAGGCCCAGTTTTCCGGTGTGTCTTCCAAGAAATGCACCAAAAGAGGGGGTCCGTCTTTCAGGCAATAACAGATCGCGGCTCGGATTTGTTAAATCTGCATTTCCTTGGTGCATGTCAATCTCAGCGAGTCGTGCAAATACTGCCCTGCGCCTGGCATCAATTGATGGGCGCTCTTTAGGCTTGGCATGTTCTTGTAGGAGTTTAAAATGATTTTCAACTATAGTGCGTGCTTGGGCAAGGTTTACCGGTGTATTGGCACTGCTGATTAATTTAATAGCATTATCAAAGTGCTGATTGTTAAGTTCATGCTGAATAATATCATTAATCGTTGATATCGAGATCATGTTTGCGCGTGGGTTTTGCGAGTCTTGTGCTTCTGGGTGATGAGGATCGATATCCGGGTATATTATTTTTGTTCCGGCCGCTTCTCCGGCCGCTTCTAATGTTACTGATGCAAGTATTGGTAAAATAAGTAATCTAGCAACGATGTAATATGATGCCATATAGATGCCCTTCCAAGAGATATGTCCTCTTTTAGAATACGGAAGAAGGGGCACTGAATTCTATGGTTTGTCGAAAGAGCTTATTTTTAACCGTTATTTTTGCGCAAATATGCTTCGACGATTCGGATTAATTCTTCTTCAGCTTTATCGTATGAGTCAATTGCTCCATGCGTGTGCTCAGCAAAAAACGGAGCATTTTTTTTGTTTTTAATCGCTTCTCTTCGCTTCGCTCGCTTCGCCGTTGTAATTCAACGTTTCAACGATGTGATTCGCTTCGCTTCGCTTCGCTCGCCCCCC
>JBAXGS010000060.1:0-5303 GCA_037139275.1 bacterium
TATTTGCTTGCTGTGTCGGGAGGCAGTGGAGGATATGGACTGATGGTCATAGAGCTGCTGACTGGCCAAATTATGATGACACACTGTGGCGGGGATGATGTGCGGGTGCTTGAAGCTGAGCTTGCTCGGTACATGCCCGATGAAGTTCTTATCGCCCAGGATGCAGGCGAGCTATCTACGATTATAAAAAAGTGGGGATATACCGTTTCAACTGTACCAGTGCTTGAGAGTGCTGCACGTGAGCTGCATACCGCATGGATTGATTCAAGTATGTGTGCAGTAATGACCGAGGTTGAACTGGTGGCAGCCGCGCTAGTGCATCGGTATATGCAGCGGGTTCAGCCAGCAGTTTTTATGCAACCATTGCAGCCAGTGCGGTATGAGCCCGATCAGTATGTGGTGCTTGATGCGGCAACGCAGCGTAATATTGCAATTCTTACTAATACTGATGAAGGGAGTCAGGCGTATACGGTATGCCGTGCTGTTGATGGTACGGTTACTGCGATGGGAGCGCGGCTTCTTAAGAAGTGGCTCGTGCGCCCACTCAAAGATGCTACTCGCATTGCGTTGAGGCATGATGTTGTCCAGTTATTTGTGGGTATGGTGACTGTGGCCTCGCAGGTAGAGCAGGTGCTGCGCCAGATTGCAGATATTGAGCGTATTGTGGGTCGCATTGTGCTGTCACGAGCAACTCGTTCTGATTACTGTGCATTGCGTGATTCATTGCGCGCTATTAAAGAGCTTCCTCGTCTTCTTACCCCGTATCAAGAGCATGGAGCACTTCTGACCTTAGTCTGTGAAAGTACTGGTCAGTATGAGGCATTAGAGTCTTTTTTATATGCGAGTATGTACGATGGGCCTGAAGAAGAGTGGCTGATTAAGCCTGGCTATAGTGCTGAGCTTGATGAAGCGCGGGCACGAGCGATGCAGGGGCATGAGTATATTCAGCAGTATGCGTTGCAGCAAGGGGGGCGGTATGAGATACCATCATTAAAAGTTCTCTATACTTCTGTTGCAGGATATTTTATTGAGATTACCAAAACGCATATTCATAAAGTCCCGGACAGTTATAAACATATTCAAACACTTGCAGGGCGCGAACGGTATGTTACGCCAGAATTGTCTGCGCTTGAGCGATCTTTGGATGAGGCACATGAGCAGGTGAAAACACTTGAACAAAATTTATACACGCAGGTACAAGCTCATATTAAAACGTATAGCAATGCGTTGCGGCGTACTGCTTCAGCAATTGCAACACTTGATGTGCTGCTTGGTTTTAGTACCCGTGCGTGTGCGTGGCGCTATGTGCGGCCGCAGTTTTCTTCCGAGCATGCATTTCGTATTACGCAGGGTCGGCATCCTGTTATTGAGCAGCTACTGGCTC
This sequence comes from bacterium, assembly GCA_037139275.1. GTDB lineage: Bacteria > Babelota > Babeliae > Babelales > JAUPTZ01 > JAUPTZ01. The sequence continues at coordinate 1,385 of JBAXGS010000060.1, forward strand.
CCGGAAGTTTTGTTGCTAATGATGTGTCAGTTGGCGTTGATGCACCGGTATGGATTATTACAGGGCCCAACATGGGCGGTAAGTCGACGTATCTCCGTCAGGTTGCGTTGATTTCATTGCTTGCACAGTGTGGGAGCTTTGTTCCTGCTGCCGCGGCAATACTTTCGCTGGTAGATCGGATTTTTACTCGTATTGGTGCAGGAGATAATGTTGCGCAAGGGAAGAGTACGTTTCTGGTTGAGATGGAAGAAGCGGCTACTATTTGCCAGCAAGCCACTGAGCGTAGTTTAGTTATTTTGGATGAAGTGGGGCGTGGAACAAGTACTGATGATGGCCGTGTTCTTGCACAAGCGATTATTGAGTATCTTGCTCATACAGTAGGTGCTTTGACGCTGTTTGCGACTCATTATCATGAATTAACGGTGCTTGCACAGGAAAGCCCCGTGTTTGCTAATTATCATGTTGCTTGCATTAAAGAAGGTGACACATTGCACTTCTTGCATCGTATAGAGCCAGGAGTTGCCCAGGCAAGCTTTGGTATAGAAGTGGCTCAGCTTGCAGGGCTTCCGGTTTCAATTATTAGTCGTGCTCGTCAATTACTCCTCAGGGAGCGGTCCGAATAACGTTTTGCTAAAAAGATCCCATTTAATCATAGCACCGTTATTTTCAAGCGCAGGGATGCGCGTCAGATCGCTGCAGCCGGCACGAAGTGCAATAACTCCTTGATAGCAGCGAAGCGCATCGGCGGTGTGCAGGGTTATAAAGTCCACACGTTCTTGCAGTGTTGATGTTGGATACGCTGAAGGCATGATGTATGCGTGGTATCCGATGCGACAGAGTTGAAGCATAAATTCTTCATGGCTGAGTATATGATCGATCGGTTTCTGGAATGAGTAGTGAAGGACCATTTGATGATAGGCGCAAATGGCTCCAAGGAGTGTTCTGAGGTAGCTGGATTTTTTGCCAGGAGTAAGCGGTGTATTACTGAATCTGCTGCAAATCGTGCTAATTTCTTCTGCCAGCTGGTGAGGTGGTAATGGGTTTTTTCTATTGTAGAGTATCAGCATTAACCCTTTTAAGAAGCAGACATGGTCTGGTGCCAGAGTGACACGCCATTCGGTTGCATGCGTAACATGTTCTGATGCTGGCATAAACAGTGAGAGAGCCAGAGAGGTAAAGGGACTGTCTGGGTTGCCTGAACCTCCATCAGTGGAGGGGATGGTAAGCCATCCTCCATTAGGGAAGATAATTTTGAGATCTTCAGTGTTGTAATATTCTATTTGCTCCAATATGGCACGCAGATACGCAGTACGGTCTGCGCGTGATTCTGCGCCGGTCAGGAGCGACCAAAAAGCGCCTATTTTTTGACTCAGCGTAATGAAGTGGGAGGCGCACAGCTGAGGCGCTTGGTCTAAAAAGCTTTCAAGACCTAAGTGCTCACCATTGTTCAGAATAGGCATTGTGTAGAGCATGCAGCTGGCACCACCCTCTGTTTTTTTAAGCCGCTGCACTAATGTGATAAGCGATTGAGATATTGCATCGATATCAGGATTTTTTTCTTGGCATACGGTCCAGGCTAGTTGTGCGATTTTGAGGTAAAACTCTTGGCAGGGCGTTATGGTAATAAGTGGTTTGAGAATTGACTGCATAGTGCTTTTTAATGAGCGGGATTTGCAGAGTTGAAAGCTCAGTCCATCGTAATTAAATTGAATATTGAGTATGCCTTGGATGCCTTTAAATGGCTCGGTGGCCTCACCCGCTCCTTTGTATCCCCATCGCAATTGATATGAGATTTCAACGGGCGCTGACTCGTTTGGATTGCTATTTAGGGTGCATGCAATTTCGCGTGCATGGTCAAAGTTGAGTCCATCAAGGACCGATTCCATTGCGGTTGTATTGCCGCTGACTAAAGAGAGTATAAAAGGAGTTGTAAGAGCAAGCGGCAATTGATTGCGCGCTTCGAGTGGAGTGATTAAGAGTGTGGAAGCAGTGCAGAGGAGAAGATATAAAAGTTTTTTCATAAAAATGCGTTCCCAATAAAGTGAGTAATGATGAATATTGTACGAGAGGAACAGTAAAGTTAAAGTCTTATAATGTCAATATGACTGTGGTGGTTTTTCTTGACCTTGTAAGTAAAATCTTGTTATCTAAATCTTGTATATTGAAAAGAAAGGACTTATATGTCACTCAAAAAAAATAATATTAATGTGGCTTTTGAAGAATCAACAGCGGGGTTGCTTGCAAAGCTCGCTCATCAGCAGCATAAAACGATTGCTGATTTAGTTAAAGAGCTAACACTTGAAGCATTGGAGCAACGTGAAGATTTCTACTTATCTCAATTAGCTGAAAAGCTTGACCAGCCAGATGTTAAAATATACAGCCATGAAGATGCTTGGAAATAATGTTTACCATTGAATATCAGGAGCATGTGTTATCTGAACATATTCCTAGCTTACCTCTTACTATGCGCGAACTTATTAAAAGAGCAATCGCTGAGCGGCTCATGGTAGATCCCGTGGGGTTAGGTAAACCACTTCGTTATAGCTTCAAAGGGCATAGGTGTTTGAGAGTTGGTGATTATCGAATAATCTTTAGGGTTAATTTAACACAACGTATTGTAACTATTGTTGCGATTAAGCATCGTAAAGATATTTATGTTGATTAAGCACATCGCTCAGCAAGCGTGCGAATAATCTCAGTAATGCGGGGCGTATTGGCGGTAATGACGTGTGAAACAAGATTAACCAGTTTGCGTGCTTTCTCTTCTGTGTAGATAAATTTAAGCGTAGCATATTGCGGGTTGGTAGCAGGATTAAAGAGTGGATCAAATTCTTCGCATGCTTCAATAGTACAATACACCACGACCGGCCCTGTTTTGGGGTCTCCATGAATAGAAATTGCTTCAGTACTGATTTGTTCCGCATTGATTGTGGGAAATTGTGCATAGCGGAGTTGCGCCTGCTGTGTGCCTTGCTGCATGCCGCGGATGCGGCTGGGGCGTTCTTGTTTTGAATCAAGCACAATAAGCAGGTCGTAGGGGTCGGTAACGCTATACAGCGTGGGCTCAAGAGGCAAGTTGTTCAGGTACCCTCCATCAACCAATGAAATAGTATGAATGGCTTTATGGCGAGAGTCAGCGATGCCTTTGCGTGGGTTTGCAATACGAGCAGCAGTTATTTTGGTATTACTCCAGCGGGTGCTCTGCCAGTTGTCGGGGAGTAGGCGGTGCACAATCTGCTGAAGCGTTGCAGGAGTACGTTCAAGCGCATCGCGTACGCTGACAGAAAAGGATGAACCAAATACGGCAAGGTAGTAGCAGAGGGGCGGAGGTGGTGGCGCGGTGAGCTGCTGATGATTATAAAAATGAGCGCCCAGGAGGGAGGGTGGTAGCGTAAGGTTGTCATTGAGAAAACGGACGGCAAACGGTGAAATAGTAATCCATTCATAGGGGTCTGTTGGATGAGGTCTTGTGACAATAGATCCAAGGATGAGGGGGTGTGTGGCAGGGTCTGCAGCACGTTGTACATCTTGCATAGTAAGCGTCAAGAAGTTTGAATACAGCGGTTTGAGGAGGGTATATGCAAGACTTATGCCATACAAATCGATGCCGCTGATGGGCAGGTTATGGATTCTTTTATCCAGACTTATGCGTGCAAATTCTCGGTATTGTTCCGTGAGGGTATGAATGAGCCCTTTGGTGAGCAGTGTTACTAGCGAATCGGTGTAGAGGGTTGGTGACTGTTTGCTTAAAACCCATGGGAAGAAGAACCAGGTGGATCCTGAAAGGCCAATGCAGTGAGTAATGAGGGGGAGTAGTGAGTTTTTTTCTAGTCCACACATAAGTCCCGCGGTAGCAAACATAGCACGAAATCCACCACCACTGGTGCAAATGCCTATACGGAGCTTGCGTTTCAGAGGA
>JBAXGS010000061.1:0-5220 GCA_037139275.1 bacterium
AGAACCACAGCAAGTTCAAACATTTAGACGTGAAATATCAGTATCATGAAACACTTACATCGCATTATTTTCATGAATACGCTTCTGGGATGCGCGACTTCTCTACTCCCCGTCCTTGAGCATGGCGACAAAACATACCTCTCCCTCCTGCAGTATGACACGAGGCGCTGCCAAGAATATGGTATTTGGCACACTCATACGACAACTGATATTGGAAACCCTTTAGGGCTCAGCTCTCAAGTAACTCCGTTTTTTAGCACTGCGGTGCGCACCAGCCAGATAGCTGAGCATTTTACTCTCAAAGAAACTGAAACCATTGCTATAGCCAGTGACCGTTTTAACCAAAAAAGTGATTCGGTATTGCCATACCACGCAATTGTCCATAACCCTTCACCAGATGCTGTTGAAAAATCGGCTACTCTGAGTCTTACCCCTACGTATACTACGGTAGGAAGCTCACTCAGCATTTTTTATGACGCAACGCACCTTGCTCCTGGCTTCTCATTTTATTGCCAAGTACCGGTATACTACGTCACGGCACATATGGCTCAAGCCGGAGGGAATACACCCATTACAAACTACTTTAATGGAACCTATGAACAAACAAATCCTGTGCAAGCACCACTTGAATACGGCATCCTGGGAAGGCATCGCTATACCGTGTGTGGGCCCCTTACCGTGAGCATGAAATACAATCTTATTGAAAATGAACAAAACTATATTACCACCTACATTGGTGGTGGCTTTGCGCTCCACAAACAGCCGCTTCAAAAATATTTATTTGATTTTCATAGTTCTGTATACAGCCATCACAAACTTATCTGTGGGTTTGAAGCAGGGGCTACACTTACTCATGATGAAGATTTCACTATCGAGCTTCTAGCGCAAACCCATTACCATTATTTTTTTGCAGGCCAAGAGTATAGAATTCTGGGGCTGCTTGATGACGATGGTAGTATTCCTGTGCATGCGTCATACCTGCTGGGAGCGGAAGCATTAAAAAAAGGAGTATTTCCTCTGGCAAATGTTCTCCACCGCCCTGTCAAGCGAGCAGGCATGCATCAGCTTGATATTGCATGCATTGGAGCACTCACCTACCAAAATTGGACAATTAACCTGGGATACGGAATTATTGGCAGAGAACAAGAAACAATAACCGTTGAAGAATGGCCGCACAATCAATATGCAATTGTATCACCCACATACAATACCGCTGCTATTTTTGATAACACAACTGCCTCAACGGGAGAATTTGAAGAACATGACCTTTTACTGAGTCATCGTTTTCTTACCACCGATATGATTAATACTACTGTTGCGGCAAACCCTGCCCAAATAACACTTTCGGTGAGCACCGATATTGGATGCACGCTTGAAGTAGGCGGCTACCCTCTTGGTTTGGGAGCGGGATTCAGCTACGAGCATGGCGTTACTAATGCATCGCCATCGCTTATCACTGGATGGTTTAAAACATTCATTTCATTTTAAAAAACTACTTGGTACGCATAGCGTGAACATACTCAACAACTGCGCCTACCGTAGTTATTTTTTCAGTATCTTCATCTTTAATCTCAATACCAAACTCTTCTTCAAAGCTCATAATCAACTCAACAAGGTCAAGAGAATCTGCGCCTAGGTCTTTAAAGGCGGCGGTAAGAACAACCGTTCCCCGTGCCATACCAAGTTTCTCTTCCACAATAGCAATCACTTTTGCCGCAGTTTCTTCTTTTTTAAACATCATTTTCACAGCAGTCTCACTTTTTGTACGTACGCCCCAACACGCTTTCTCTGGCTTAAGAATTACTCAGCCGCATCAAGCAACGCGAGTTTTTCTTTTGCTTTATCAACCCATGGAGAATTTTTTCTCTCATACCCTTCATACTGCATTACTAATTGTTTCCAATAGTTTGCAGCAGATGTAGTGTCACGCATAAGCCAATAATGAAGACCCAAATAATACAAAGCGCTATCGTGTACTGCGCTGTCTTTTGTCGCCGCAAGCTGGGCAAGAAGACTTACCCCTTTTTGCTGATCAACTTCTTGTGCACTATCAATAAGTAAACGTGCATAGGTCAGCGTATACAGTGAGCGAAGCTCTGGTGAGGTAATACGTGCAAGAACATCAGCAAGAAGCGTACGTGCTTGCTCATCGCGGCCAAGGCGAAGCAATGCTTGTACTTGTGCAGCACCGGCCATTACGCCAATACCTACATGGTTGTACTCGGCATACACATGGGCAAAAGCTTTTTCAACTGCTTGCCATTTTTCAAGGCCGTTCGTAAACGTTACCTCAAATACACCCGGTGTTTCGTTTTCTTTTAAAACGCGCGCTTGCTGCAATTGCAATGCGCTTGCATATGCTTTATGTGCTTGCTTTGCAACATATTCTTTATAAAAAAAATAACCCGCAGTTCCTGCGCCACCAATACAGGTAAGGGCTGCAGCCAGTACGAGTTCTTTACGATAGACCGCTGCCTGATCAAGCAGCCGCTCAATAATAGTTTTTGAATGTTCCATATGTTTTCATCTACTCCACGTAAAATACTTAAACTTTAGACATTACCAATAATAATAGGCGCGGATCCTAACACAAGTGATGGACCAAGTAAATCGCAATAACAGCTTTGTAAAAACTCTTAATTATTTGGGCATCTCTGCCAGAATGATATTGTATGCTTTTTTAAGAGACCGAGAAATAGAAAGCGCATGAGCACTGCCATGCCCCACAAGCACAATTCCATTTACTCCCAGCAATCGCGCACCCGATTGAGCCGCTTCCCCAAATCGCTCATCCAGTGAGCGTAGTGCCAACTCAAGCATAGTACGCACACGGTCAGCTTCTGCTTGGTCTCGCACAACGCCACCTTGAGATAACTCATTGGCAAATGCATGTTTGATCATTGCAGCAGTAGCTTCCATGGTTTTTAATAAAACATTACCAGAAAACCCATCACATACAATAACATCAGCACCATGATTAATAATATCAATCGGCTCCACATTACCAATAAAATGAAGGTTTGATTCTTCAAGCAGCGCCGCTGCTTGTTTAACGAGCAAGGATCCTTTTCCTCGCTCCGCCCCGTTGGACAAAATACCAACCCGCGGCTCAGCAATGCCAAGCAGCTTCTGAGCATACGCAGAACCCATATGGGCAAATTGTTCAAGAAAATGAGGCCTACAATCGACATTTGCACCCAGATCAAGCGCAATAACCGAGCCCTTTAATGTAGGAAGGAGGCCTGCGATTGCAGGCCTATCAATACCTTCTTGCCGGCCAAGAGTAAATAGTGCGGCTGCCATAAGCGCCCCAGAATTACCTGCAGAAAAAACCGCATGCGCCTCTCCACGTGCTACCGCGTGTACCGCTTTAACCAGTGACGATTCTGCTTTTTTACGCACGGCATAGACAGGCTCTTCAGCCATACCGACTACTTCTGATGCATCCACAATCACAATATCCAACGTTTTCCACTCTGGACACTGCTCTTGCAAATAGCGAGCCATCTTTTTTTCTGGACCAAAGAGCTTAATCGGAACGCCAGAACGAGCTGCATCCAAAACGCCTTCAATAACTGCGTGAGGAGCAAAATCTCCTCCCATTCCGTCAACCGCCACATAGCGGGCTTGTGTACTCATGGCCCTGGCCTATTACTTAAAAGAGAGTAAATTATTCAGCAGAACTGTCGATTGATGCTGCTGGACTTTGTGCTTGATACTGTGCTGCTCGTACTTGGCTACGCTCATGCATACGCTCATTTTTAGTACGAAGAACTTTTGTACCTTTATAGTAACCACATGCTTGGCATACACGATGTGACGCCAATGGTGATCGGCATGTTTGACATTCAGTAATCGCATACATGGTAATATTTTTACTTGCAGATCGTTTGTTTCTTCGCGAACGAGAAACTTTCATTTTTGGTACTGGCATACGCACTCCTTAGGACGGTTGTCATTTGATGTCGAATTACTAATTCTTGGGTAAGAGTAGCATAAATTTTAGATTTCCTTATACTTCTCTTATCGTGATCGTGACGCTTAGCGTACTTTCTCAATAATTATTTGTCAAAGTGCAGTATGCATGATCACTCAGTACATACAGCATAACCACGTCTTAAGACTCCTCAAAAAAGCCCTCTGAGACATCAAATTCAACGAAAGGGATATCGTGACTACTATTTCTGTGGACATGATTAAAAAACTACGGGATGCAACCCAAGTCAGTATGATGGACTGTAAAAACGCCCTCACCCAAGCAGAAGGCGACTTTGATAAGGCCATTGAAATCTTACGTAAAAAAGGGGCATCGGTTGCGGCCAAGCGTTCTGAAAACGCAACTAATAATGGAACCATCCAAATAATAATTGCACCAGACTTCTCAAGCGGTTCTATTTTAGAAACTGCGTGTGAAACAGATTTCTCAGCAAATACTGACGACATGAGAAACTTTGCAAGCACTGTAGCAAGCCACCTCCTTGCATCGCGCATCGACACCAATGGCACTGTAAGCGCTCCAGAAGCCATTACAGAGCTCATGAGCCAAAAATTGTATACCAATACCGGTATCACATTCCAAAACACATTGGAAAGCTTAATTGCAAAAATTGCTGAAAGCATCAAAGTCACTCGCTTTAGCACCTTTGCAGCATCACAAACTCTTGTTGGCGGCTACGTACATGCGGGAAACACCTTGGGAGTATTGGTCGAACTGGCTATTAGTGGCACACGCCCTGCAGACATTACCCTCCTCTGCCAAGCGGCAAAAGATGTTGCTATGCAAATTGCGGTTACCAAACCACTGTGTGTAAACCCTGACCAACTTGACCCTGCTGTTCTTGCAAAAGAAAGTGAAATTTTTGCTGCTCAGCTTAAAGCTGAAGGTAAAAATGACCAGATGATTTCAAAAATCATTCCAGGCAAATTGAACAAGTTTTACGAAGAAGCATGTCTTCATAACCAAAAGTTCATTAAAGATGACAAGCAAACCATTCTCAACATGCTGGATGCCATTGGCAAACAAGCTGGCTGCAGTGTGCGTGTTGCGCGATTTGTTCGTTTTGCGATTGGCCAGTAATTACTCATCACAACAAAAAGGACTCATATGTTAGTACTGAAATTAGTTGAAGGTGATATCAAAGGTTTTGAAAAAGACGTTGCCCTTGCTATGCAAGAACCTATCAAGCATTTTGAAAAAGACTTGGTCGGTATTCGTACAGG
>JBAXGS010000062.1:0-5128 GCA_037139275.1 bacterium
ATACTCTATTGATAACCGATCTTTTTGACCGGCTAAAATCAATATTATTTGTAGCACTACTATCATGCTTAAAGGTGATATCAGAATCAAGATGCAACTGACTATAGCTTGAAATAGTAAAATTGCCTGATGATGAATAGGTCCATACGGCGCCGGCTACACCAGTAAACATACAGTTATTTTTAATCACAACCGCACCGGTATTAAACGTATAATTAGTCGTCCCAAGTACGACCCGCACATTGTCAAGCACAAGCGTTCCAGCGATATCAAGAACATCGGCGGTTGAGCTGAGGACTAATGTCATATTTTTTAATGTCAGAGTCTTTCCTGAGCTTACTACAAACTGGCTGCTGCCACCGATTGTCAAAGAATGTCCCTGGCCGTCGATAATGGTGTCAGTTCCGGCAAACGTGAGGGTTTTACTGCTCCCGCTGTACGCAAGATCATTCGTTAACGAAATAACAAATCCACCACCCTGAATCGTACCGGAATTTGTCCATGTTACATCACTTCCCAGCGTAATGTCTCGGGCAAGAATTAATGTTCCGGTGTTATTAAAATCTATATTTCCATTTATTTGTGGCTCAATATCAAGCGTCAAAGATTGCCCTGTCGCAATAACAAAACCTTGCTGAAACCAAATATATCCAGTCGCGGTAGAATTTTCAGAAGATGCAAATGCTTTTGGAATCGTCGCAACACTTACCGAACTCACGTATGTTAGTCCCTCACTTCTGATACCGGCATTAAAAAGAAAATAGACTGTAACGAAAAAAAACTGTAGTCGAAAAGAATGAATATACACAATCGCAGCTCCAAATGATGTGATAGATAGGACACTCGCAAATCAAACGGCGCCTTTTATCTCATCGAAGACTGGCACATGTCAAGCGACTTATTCAGATCCACTGCGCATAGACAACACCGTCTCGGAGTGAACCACGAAGAACATTCGGATTTGACAGTAAAAATAACTGTTCTGGTGCAGGTGCTTGCTTAAAACAAATTTTATAGCGTTCTTGAGTTGTACTCAGCAGCCCACCTCGTTTTACCACCAGCGTACCTTTAGAAAAAACTATCGACTGCCCACCTGATAAAATCTCTCCTCCGGCCAGAGAAAGCACCGACGTCCGATCAACAAATACTATCGGTTCACGCTGAGTAGGAGACATACATTTAAACAAAATCTGGGAATACAGCCTCAAGCTACTATACGAATTAATCGTCAATGTCCCCGGAGTAGAAAAAACTAAAGAAACCTTCTGAGAGCCGGTAAAACGACACGTTCCCCTACACTCAAGCGATCCAGCTGTAAACTCAAAGTTTTGTTTCCAAACGACTGTCACATTATCAAAAATAATTTTACTCGTTGCCGAAGCTAAAATAAGCGCTGAGCCCTGCTCCATAATAAGCGTCATATTTCGCAACGTCAGCGTTACGTCAGCACTCACCCCAAACACACCGCCAGACTGAAGCGTCACCACATTTCCTGAACCTTCAAGCAACGTATCCCCTACGAATTGTAAACGAGATGCGTATGCCAAATTATTAGAAAGAACAATTGCATTGCCATCACCATTAAAGTATCCACTATTAATCCACGTTGCAGTACGTGCTAAAAAAAGATCATTCTTTAAAAAGAATCCCTTGGGACTATTATTAAAATTAATGACACCACCAACAGGAGCAACAATATTAAGGGTAATCCACCGCTTAATACTCGCGACAAAACCCCCATTAAACCAAGTAAAGCCAACAACTTCTGTTGCCGCTTTATCATTGCTAAAATCATACGGTGACGTATACACATACTGATTAGCAAGTCCTCCAATAATAAGAGGCGCAGCATGTGCCGCAGGTACCACCTGCAGTATGCTGATCAGTAGCGCGCACCAAATCGGACGCATCATAGTTCTCTCCACCACAAAGCACATTAGCTTTGCTTTTTTATTTCTCAACACGTATAAACCCCAAACAAGAGAATGTTTATAGATATCTCATTCTGTCGCTGAACAAGTCAATATATTTACGAGTCCCATTGTGCGTAGGTAATGCCACCATACTGATCCCCACGAACCAAATTAGGTTTGCGTTCAAAAAACAACGCATTTGAATCACTTCCTTCGTTACAAATAATTTTGCTCAGCGCTCCCTCAACACAAAAGACCCCTGATCGCCGGACCAATATTGTTCCTTTTGCCAGGCGCAGCATCGTGTTTGCGACCACAAGAAAACTCTCTTTAAAACAGAGAACTGAGGTGCGATCAGTAAACAGCAATCGGTCGCTCGTTTTGCATTCATACCTCAACGTCATATCACGACCTAAAGAGAGTGTTGATAATGATTTGATACAAAGTGTGCCATCTGATACATACACAATGCTATGGGCTGCATTACCCTCAAAATACGTATCTCCTTGTACTTCTAATGAGCCTTGATCAAAACGATAGTCATCTTCAAAAATAACGCGCACATTAGATAGCAAAAGCCTGCTGGTTTTTCCTTGCATTTGAATGCGCGCACCAGGCTGCATAATAACAGTAATATTTTTAAATTCGAGAAACACTCCTTCAGGAACAATGAATTGCACGCTTGATGCGAGTGTCAACACACGATTACTACTTTCAATGGTCACATTTTTCAGTGTTAAACAAGCACCAGAATAGAGAAGGTCATCAGACAGAAAAACACTATACTTACCTGCTCCCTCAATAATCCCTCCGTTCACCAACTGCGCATTATTCCCAAGCGTTAATGTGTTTTGAAGCTGCAAAGGATAAGAGCTATTGTTCAGATTAATACTTCCTGAAACAGGCACCGTAATGCCACAAAAAATAGGCCGTTTGGTGCTCATTACAAAGCCATTCTGAAACCATACATTACTCTGAGCTCCCGTCGTCCCTGCCGCATCAAACGAATACTGCTGCTCAACCACAAGGCCGCACTTAACAACACTGATGGGATTGAGTGACTGCACGCATATGCCACATACTAGTGCGATAACCGTACAGATGATTGCATTCATACACACTTTCAGGTGATACTATATCACTCCCGTTAATCCAAAAGAGGCACTGAGCTCAAGAGGAAGAGAGCGGCCAGCAACAACCCCCTGAAGCCCTGCTCGCAGCGAAAGATGCTGCGTCGGCTGATAGGTACAGGCCATACCAATACTATGCTGAGAGCGATTCACAGGAGAAGCAAGCGCATCGGTATTCCATTCATTACGAGATAAGCCTGCACGTAATTCATCAGATCCACGCATATGCAAGTGATAATACATATCAACTTGCACCAAAGGCGAAGCAAACGGCTGAATAACTGATCCAACTCTTACATCAAGACCAAATCCCGGTCGCAGTGATGCTAACGCAGTCTGCGCAGCAAAATCTGCTATTGATGTTTCAGCTACCGTTGTGGTCAATAACGGCTCAAAATTTATTTCATCTCCATATACCTCTGACGAAGGCAATGAGCTTGCATCACTCAAAGAAACCATTCGTGGCACCCGTCGATTCAGTGTAAAAGGCAAATAGTAACGACCCGCAACGGTCATATACGGAGATCCAAGAACTGTCTTTCTTCCCACAAAGCCACTGCTCACTTTAATACTGATTCCGCCATCACTCGATGGCATAAGAGGATAAAACATTGTACCGTCAATAGTTGTTTCTCCCGGCACAATACACTCTACGCTGAATGTCCAGCGGTCAACCCGCCATGGGAAAGAATTAACGGTAGTAAAAAATGAAACGTCCCCCAGCGAAGTATGTGATAATGACTCAACATACCGCATATTCTTCCGTCCAATCACATCAATAATCATGTCACGAACAGATAATCCATAAAAATCACGAAAGATGTCATTACGAATAACATCATCAAGGTCCAACGTTCGATCTCGCAGTAACGCCTGCGTAGAAGAGGTCAGCTGTGGAATCGTACGGAGCGATCGTATCTGATGCCGTACCGGAACTCGCACCCCCATTTGTACCCGATTGCGCGCCATACCAAGACTATACGACACGGCACATTCATGAGTGGTAACTGATGCTTGAAAATGAATAGGTGTGGCGACTAAATCTTGTAAAAACTCACAACCGGCGCCTGGTGTAGCGGTCTCGAGAACTGACATCTTACTTGCAAGAACTATATCTGAAATCAATGGCTTTTTCCCCAATCGAACGACCGAACTATCAACAACTAAGCCATCTTCATTAAATCCATTTCCTACATACGAAAGGCCATATTCAACTGATGCACAATGAGTTCCCCAAAACCGATGCAAAGCTTCTGGTAGTGCGGGTGCGGTATATGTATGAGCAAAGCGTCCGCGTGATTCATGTTTTTTAAGTGAATCCACTGCGCGTTGAGCCCAACCAGCGACTAATGCTTCACGCGTTAGGATTTCGTTCTCTTGTTGCGCATGAGCAATTTCATCCAAAACTCTCCCTTTTTTATACAGACGCTCAACATCGGCCCGAATGTGCTGGCGCACTTCCTTTCTTTTTTTCATGCGATCACCACGAGTCGGCTCTCCAACTGCAGAAAAAACTATGCCGCTTAATAAAACAAGTAAGAGCTTTTTTGTAACCATTATCGTAGCACTCCATCAGCATTATAGGAAAATCGGCGTCCCGTTCTTCCATTATATCCACTCACAATTCCTGTTGACTCAGTATCACTTACGATTACTTGATTCTGACTCAAATCAATCAAATTTCCATTTTTTGTACGGAGCTTTGTTTGTGTTCCTACAGTAAAAACAGTTGCTTCATACAGTGCAGTATTCATTTGCACTAAACTGCGCACAAATTCTGTTGCGGTTACACTGGCAGCCGTGCCTACATTTGGCTGCAAATTGCCCCGAAACTCGGTTCCTGCAAGCCCCACAAAGCCAGCCCCACGGACTGTTGCTCCATATAAAGAAAGTCCAATACCTAATCCACCCAGATTACCAAATACATTTAAAAGACCGTTCTCAGCAATATAGAGCGACCCGCCCGCACTAAAATCAACACTACTCAAAATGCCGGTGCGTAGTGCAGACCGGTACAAATTACCTTCACAAATCCCATTACTTGCAATAAAGAGGCTCCCTCCTTGAGAACAATCAAGAGAGTAG
>JBAXGS010000063.1:0-5109 GCA_037139275.1 bacterium
GTTCAGACGTGTGATGTTCCGATCTAAGTAATACCATTGCGGTGCGGGTAGTAACTCCGGGGGTGTATGATCAGTTTGCCGGTAAAAAGGGAGCTGCGCGCCAGGCTCTGGGATGTCGTATGCAGATTGCTGAGCATGAAGTGTATGTGGGACAGCCTGCGGTGGTAACCGTGACTATTGAAGATGATGGGCAAGTGCATGATCGCGGGTTGCAGGCTCCAGAATTTGGTTCATTGCAGGCGCAACCTATTGAAAAGCCTTTTTCTGAGCAAAAATTAATGAACGGCCAGTTAAAAGTGATTACCACTCAACAATATTCAGTCTCTGCTGATAAACCAGGCACCTATACTATTGAGCCTGCAGTGGCTCATTTTCTGGTCCCCGATGAAGATCGAGATATGATGGGGGGATTGTTTGGTAGCTTTTTTGGTCCTTCAGGCAAGAAACGATCGATTCGATCTAATAGCAGTATTTTAGCGGTTAAGCCGTTGCCGATGAGTACTGAGCCTGTTGATGCAGTGGGCCGTATTGCGAGTGTGGCGATGCACATTCAGAAGTCAGTGCTTGAGTTAAATGAGCCTTGTGTGTTGACCTATACAGTGGTGGGAAGTTGTAATTTTGATGCGCTAATAGCGCCCACGCTACATGTTCCAGAGGTTATTTCTGTGTATCCATCCACCACGCAGTATACTCCTGAGGCAGGGGCGGCCAACACGGGGAAAAAGGTTTTTGAATATATTGTTCAGATTGGGGAGCCCGGAGAGCATCATATTCCTTCTCAGCGGTTTGTGTATTTTGATGTTTCTGTGGGTGCATATAAAACAATAACAACAAATGAATGTCTGGTTACGGTTAAGCAGCCAAAGGTTGTAGCCGCTGCTCCTCAGCAAACGGATAATACGGCAATGTTGCAGACTCAGAAGGGTGGGAATGCTGCGCCGGTGTGTACTGAAACATCTCACGTTCCATTACTGCCTTGGTGGGTCATTGGGGTATTGGTGCTTCTGAGCGTCCTTGGCATTTTTTATGATTTGTGGATGCGGCTGGGAGTCTATCTTCTTGAGCTCTTTGGTATTACCAGTGTTGTGAAGCGGGAGCGGCATGCATTAAAGCAACTGCTTGATGCTCAGGCAATTGAGCAGATGCATGTTTTTTTTGTGACGGTGCTTATGCGGTTGTGGCGGTGTCACTCTCAGATGATTGATGGAGAGTATATCCGAGAAATGCTTCGCTCTCAGGATGTGGATAGTGAAACAGCAGATGCCTGTGCTGCGTATATGGATGCATGTAGTCAAGCTGCGTTTGCACCTCATATGGTAAAAGAATCGGTTAAAACTGACCTTTTACACAAAGCCTCATTTTGGTATGAATTCTTTATTCGTGTACAGCGTAAAGGGTAATGTATGAAGTATATACGAGGGATTCTTGTGGCAGGATTTTTGAGCGGTATGCTGGGTGCAGCGCCAGAATCTGCTGATGCGTTATTTGCTCAAGGGCATTGGCAAGCGGCATTGATCGCCTATACTCAGGGGTCGGTTCGCACACCGGGGGTGTGTGTGCGTATGGGAGAATGCGCGCGTGCATTGAAAGAGTATCCTCAAGCGCTTGCGCATTGGTATGAAGCGCAGCAGGGACTCTACTTTTTATTGTATTACGAGATAGCACTGCGTATTGCGCATCTTGAGTCTCAAATAGGACTCGGGGGAGCTGCGGCAACGCCTCTGTGGATTGCGGCAACTGCAGCGGCATCTATTCCGCCCTTATTGTGGCAAATTCTTGCGTTATTATGCGTATTGTTTTTTGTCTGGAGAGTGCGGCGCTGGTGGGCAGCGCGTGCCTGGTACACCCTGTTAGCGATGATGATTGCTATGGGGTGTTTGGGGAGTGCTGCTTGGTTGAGTGTTTCGTATCGTACGAGGATGGGGGCGGTTGTGGTTGCATCAACTGCATTACGCTCAGGGCCCGATGAACGATACTCTGAAGTGGGGATGCTTTCACTGGGCTCGGCAGTGCAGTGCTTAGGGAGTGCGCGTATTAAAGAAGGGCCGGTGTACTACAAGGTCCAAGGTGCTCATAAACGAGGATGGATTGATAAAGAAAAGCTCATAATGATTGGACAAAAAGCTGAGATTAAGCAGTAAACCATTGTCTTTATGTGGCAGAGTTGCGTATTGTAAGAGTAGGGGTGATACAATACAAACTATGTATTTTTCGCATAAAGGAGTTTAGGTTATGAAGAAAACATTATTGAAATTAGTAGTACTTGCGGGCGCAATTGGTGCATTAACGTTGGTTGGTGGTTGTTCAACTAAAAAGCAAAAAGCAACAGCAATTGGCGCTGGTGTAGGTGCGCTGGCTGGTGCTGGTGTTGGTGGCTTGATTGGTAAAAATGTTGGTGGTGCATTGCTTGGTGCTGGTATTGGTGGTATTGGTGGCGCCTTGATTGGTAATGCATCGGTTGATGATGAAGATGATTCATGCTGCACAGCAAAAAAGGAATGTAGCAAGTGTTCATGCGATTGTAAGAAGTCATAAGACACGATACAGAACAGAATAAAGAGTACATAGAATGAGTGGCCCTTGTTGAAAAGCAGGGGCCACTTTCGTTTTTATCCTGCTGCTTCAAGCAGCGCCATATAAATCGCTTATTATTTGTCAGTGATTTTGGTGCATAAATCATGTATGCTTTGCCCTGTATTTTAGTATGGGTCATTGAAGTGGGGGATTACATGAAGCATTATTTTTTAGCAGTAGGCATGAGTTTAGTTGGTGTTGGGTTGATGGCGATGGATGATGCATATGTGGTAGCATGTCAAGAATTAGATGCTTTGAATAGTCAGATGCAAGATGGTATGGCGGATCTGTGTGTTGATTTGGTTAGACTCATTCATTCTGATAGTTATCATGTTCATTCTGATAGTTATCATGAGGCCAGCGCTAGGCTTTCTGTGAAAGCAGCGAATGTATTGCGCATTGTTAATGCATTAGAAAGGGAAGGAGGCCCGGAGTGGGCCCGCTTTTTTGCAGCACGCGATTTTTTGGAGGTGGTAGTTCATCAAAAAGATCTCAACATCATTTTAGAGAAATTAGCTTTGATATCTCTATCTGTGAAGGGAGGCGCTGATTTAGTCGCACTTCCTTCAGATGACGTAGATTGTATTTTTGATGATGTGGCTACTCGTTTTGAGCATTCATTAACAGCTCTTTCTGGTTTTTCTGGCGGGGTTATACAAGATTTTGTGGAGGCATTCCGAGAAGGGGGTAGGCCACTCAAGCTGTGGTCTGTTGATACGTCTTTTTCTGCCGCACTTGCATGGAAACGCAAATTGGAAGAACTGCATGAGCGAGAGTTGAGGCTCGAAAGTGATATAGGATTTTTCATTGAAGAATTAAAAAGAGGTTTTTTGACCGATGATTTTTATTTAAGGATTCAAGTATTACAACTTTGTCGAGAAATACATGCGGCGGTTTCTGGCTTAGAAGTTGCCTTGGCTGAAAGTAATAATTTGTTGCAGTTTTTTGATGAGAATACTGGTTGCTTAGTAACAAAGAGCATGATTCAGTTGATACGAGAAGAAAGAGGGTTGCGCTAATCAACATAGGGGTAGGATATGCAAACACCATTATTGCAAGTCGTTGAACTTGCAGCATCTGTGGAAGAAACACAGATTTTAAAAAATATATCACTTACCGTTTTGCCGGGCCAAGTGCATGCAATTATGGGGCCCAATGGGTCTGGTAAAAGCACGTTTGCGCAAGTATTGATGGGGCATCCATCGTATACCGTTGATGCGGGTGCGCTGTATTTTGAAGGGGAAGATATTACTGCGCTGCCGGCGCATGAGCGTGCGCGCAAAGGAATATTTTTAGCATTTCAATATCCGTATGAGATTGAAGGTTTGCCGCTGAAAGATTTGCTTCGTACTGCGTATAATGCCTGGTATGCAGGGACGGATAAGCAAATTGGGATTAAAGCTTTTAACCAATTGCTGGAAGAGAAGTTACAGCTGCTAGGGCTTGATCGGTCATTTGTTGAGCGAGGGGTGAATGTAGGGTTTTCTGGTGGTGAAAAGAAGCAAGCCGAAATTTTACAACTGGCAGTGCTTCAACCACGCTTGGTGATTCTTGATGAAGTGGATTCTGGACTTGATGTTGATGCATTGAGACGAGTGTGTGCGGCGCTGAAGGTTGTGCAAGGTCAATCGCCTGCAATGGCAGTTGTGCTTATTACCCATTACAATCGGATTCTTGAGTACATTATTCCTGATCAGGTGCATATTATGCAAGAGGGTCTAATTACTCAGAGTGGTGGTGCGCAGCTTGCGCGTGATATTGAGAAAATTGGGTACGCGTCTGAGTAGTGTAATGAGTATGTGTATTGGAATGGGTGTGTAGTAAAAAGAGGTAAGATATGGTCAATAAATATAAATTTAGTGTTGTTGCTTGCGTGGCACTTACGTTTGGAGCTCTTTGGGCATCCGATAGGGAATCGGCTTCACCTCGGGGTATGTCGATGTCTTTATTGGGATTAGAGGGTGAGGAGTTGAGAATTAAAGCGCACGACTGGATTGAAGCCGCGCTGGAAGAAATTTTTAGGGATAGCCCAGAAACTGTTGAACTCCTAGAACAGCTAGATAAGCAAAAATTTACAGTTGATTTCGGTGATCAGATTTTGCATCGAAAAGTGGCGTATGTACTCCGTTGGGGGTTCAATCTTGCTACCGAATCTGCTGCTTATGATGATTCCTATGGGGCGGTTTTGCGTAATGAGGGGCATGATGTTGAGGATCAAGGTGATTTTACCTCCGTAGAATTTTGTTATTGGATGCTTCATAAAATGTTATGGGATATAACAAGGCCTTGCTATGAAAATCCTAAGAAAACTGAGTTGATTAAGTGGGCATTGTTTCCATGTGTTTATTCTATGGCCTGCGAAGAGGATGAAGAGTTTCGTCGACGAGGAGTGAGTCTTTTCTCAGAATTCTATTTTTCAAAAGCTATACTTTCTGGTGTGCCGAATTATGTTCCGTATTATGATGAATTGGTTACTGTGATAATGGATCTTACTCATGACGTGTATGTACAAAATTATCACATTTTTAATCTAAG
>JBAXGS010000064.1:0-4970 GCA_037139275.1 bacterium
CATGATGCAACTATTATGAATTTTGATATCAATCTACAAACTGCAGCAGCAGCAAATGATGCAAGTTTATTAGTTCGTTGGGAAGGACAATTAAATAGAAATATTGAAATGATTGCAACAGAGGCTCGTGATGGTTCAACCCCAGCAGATACCTGTAGCGTAGTCTTACAGCAAGATCTTGAGTTTAAAGCACCCTATGTTATTTCAGCTAATGGTAACGGTGATTGTACTGTTGATTGTAATGGATATAAATTAATAATGGGCGGGGATGATTCTGGCGCGGCGAGTATAGGCCATACTCTTACTGTTCAAAATCCATATCTGCAGCTATCGGGGCCTGTGACCATTTCTGATGCAGTCAACTTGATACTGAGTGGTGGATATTTAGATGGTCAAAGTAATGTGCTGACTTTTTCTGATACGCTTGCATCGCTAGATAATAATGAGAGTTATATTACATTGAAAAATCTTGTGTTGCGCAATGTTCGGGCACATAGCTTAGTAGCTCATGGCGTTTGGAATTGTTTACAAACACGTATTGAGTCAAGCGAGTATGATCTGAGTATTCCTACGAAAGTTGGAGATGAATTTTTTACTCTTGCTATTCCGCATAGTTCTTTCGATTTAACTGGAGCTATAACAGAAGGGGGAGCAAAGTTTTTTTGTGGTGGTACTGCAGTAGAAAGTGACCGGGTAGTATTTGAAAACTCATCAGTTGGTACTTTGGAATTATCTCTTAATACAGATCTTTCACTCTATACGTGGTGGTGGTTGTCTAATGCGCCTATTATTAAAGGTAATGGTCATAGTATTACTTTTAAGAGTGTCTCTGCGCAGCTTCCAGAAGTTGAGGGGCTTTCTGTTGTGCGTTCGGGTGCTTGCATATTTGGTGGAGGATCTTTGAGGTTTGAAGATATTACGCTTGAACATATTCTTCCAAGTTCAATCAATACCTGGAATGGTAATGTATTATTTGTGTCTGATGTGCATTGGTGTGATGCGCAAGGAAATAATATCTTTATTACTGGCTTGACTGAATCGGCTGCTGAGATTCAACTTCCTGGAGAAAGTGATACGGCGGGAGACTTGTTTAATAATAATATTACTTTTTTGAATGGCGTTCATATTGAGTTACTTGGAGATTGTGCTCTTTCTTCATCTTGGGTATTTCAAGAGGATTCGGTGATAGATGGCCGAGGCGCCACGTTTGATCTTGAAGGTGCTGTTTTTAAAATTGCACCTTTCACTACGTTAACACTGCGCAATATAGTATTGAAAAATGTTTCTGCTGGATTGTTTCAGCATACTATTGATTTTAATGGAGCTGCACGGCTTTCCAGTGTAGTAATGGAACTGGTCGAAAGCGCGATGTGGACCAAAGATATTCGTGTTGAAGGACCATTAACGATAATTACTGGTGAACATACTTTGCATGCTTTCAATATTGAGGTTGGCACTGCATTATATGATACCCTTGGAACTGAAGACATCGGAAATGTAACCGTGTGGGCAGGACAAATACGACCTATCAGTGCATCAGTGGGTGGAGGCTCAGACTACAATCCTCATACCACCGGAACAATTACTATTAATGGAAATGCTTCGCTTGATAAGAATGAGTATCTGTTCCCGAGTGATGAAATTGATGGCCGTGATATTGTTTGTACTGGTTCTGGTGTGTATAACGGACATGGTCGGACTATTTTCTTCCCTTATTCGGAAGGATTCGCGCCAGGATCTGCTACGGTGTTAACCGTTCAGTCGGGTCAAACATTAGTAACAAATAATATGATTATTGATGGGCTTGTGCCAACGCAGCATCTTTCTACCGTTGGTGGGTTGTATTTTGGTCATGATACACTGGTGCGTTTGAATCAAGATGTTACGTTGGACGCAGTCTTGAGGTTTGGGTCTAATGATGAAGAATCGAGTGAAGAAAATATGGTTCTTGATTTGCAAGGGCATACACTTGATTTAGGCACTGGATGGATCCAGCTATACGGAGGCGGTAGTGATGGTAATGTGTTAACTATTCGTAATGGTCGGATTCTTGTTCGTGATTCCGATTTACTCACTGTTGCTGCTGGCAACACGTTAGTGCTTGAGGATGTTGAAATTGTTCTTATGAGTACAAATTGGCTGCATGATAACGGCAACCTTCGTTTTGAGGGACATTGCCGTATTTCAGGAGATTTTGGCAACACTGTTATTTTTACCTCTGCAGGCAGTATGTATATTGGCGAAACAGCGACTTTAACCCTGTGTGACGGTATTGTTTGGAGTCAGAGCGCAAATCACCGTTTTTATTTTGCAAGTCCGACAGCGACACTTGAGCTTATTGGAGCAACATTGCGTCATCCTGATTCTGTGTACAATGCAGACGCCGAACTTGTTGATGCGGGACAATTATTTGTATCCTACGGCAGACTGATTATCGACCATACATCGTCTATACAGCCAGGGCTTGGTGGTATTTATTTAGTAGATAATTTAGATATTGAGTTTCGGCCAGGGGCAATTCTTACGGTAGGTATCAATGATGTTGAGAGCTCGCAGCACACTAGTGCCGGTACATTAGTGTATGGAGCTGATTAATTGAATGGTACTGAAGTGGATAAACATATTGATTCAGGGGGAATGATGAAAAAAAGTATATATATAGCAGGTGCTCTTATCGTGAGCATAAGTAGTGCCGCCGTTGCACGTATTAATTTTGGAAGTGAGAATGCGGGGATTGCGGTTGTTGATGGCACATTGTTGTCATTTGATTTTTCAAGTGCGACTCCATTACGTAATGGTTTATTACGTGATCGTTCAGGAAATGCGATTGTGGCCACAAATGGTCTGGCATGTAGTAATATGACGCTTGATGTTCTCGGTGAAGGTGATGCCGAGCCGCATGAGGTTAAAGTTAATGGAATTGTGGCGCCAGGTAGTACCATAACCTTAGGTGATGATGAGAAGTTGACGGTGCGGGGTGGCCGCGTTGTTGAAAGTGTAGTGATAGCCGGATCTCCAGATCATGCAAGTATTATTGAAGGCGAAGGTGAATTGTATAATACGTTGAGTATGGAAAATAATTCGGAGCTTATTATTCGCTGGAATGGACAGTTGAACCGTGATATTGCTATGACCGCGACAGAGGCTCGTGATGGCTCAACGCCAGCAGATACTTGTTATGTGCGGCTGCATCAAGATCTTGAGTTTGCTCCAGGGTGTTTCTTTGTGCCAAGCGGCAATGGTGATAGCTCTGTGAACTGTGTGAGTAACGACACTCAGTATAAGTTAATTATGGGCGGTATTCCGGGAGAAAGTCTTGAGATTAATCATGATTTTAATGTTGTGAATCCGTATGTCCGGCTGACTGGTCCAGTTATTATTAATAATACTAAGTCACTTAATATTGAAGGTGGGTATGTTGAAGGTGCGGGCAATGAAATTCGGTTTCAAGCAATTTATTCTTTTCTGAATAATACTGGTGAGCCAATTACGCTCGATACTATTCTGTTTTCTAGTGCGACTCCTAATAGTTTTCAGGGGAATGGTGCGTGGCAGTTTTTAAATTGCCGCATTATGAGTAATGCGTATTCGTGGTATGTGAATGAAGGTTTGAGTCTTGATTTAACAGCAGAATCTTTTGATTTTACTGGTAAATTAGTATCCGAATATACTGATTTGTTTGCGGGTGATGCGATATTTGTAGAAACGGATTCTGGGTCTTTGGAGCTCTCATTGAATAGTGATATAGAGTTATATGGTTCATGGCGCTTTAATAATCAGGCAACTATTAAAGGGAATGGAAATACTATTACCTGTCATACGGTAGAGCAAGAAGTAGGCGAAGGTGTTGTTGAAGTTGTTAAGCAAGGTGTTTTTGGCCTTGGGTCGTCAGATGCTTTGCGCTTTGAGAATGTAACGCTTGCTAATATGAAAGACGTTGTATTTGACACCTTGTTAGGAGGAAACAAAATTGATTTGTGTAATGTCAAATGGCTACACAGCGATGGGAACAGTATCTTTGTTACTGGGCTGCATGAGAATGCTGCAGAACTACAATTGGTTGCTGAATCCAGTGAAATTGCAGGCGATATTTTCTCTGTAGATGTGACGTGGCTTAATAGTGCGCGTATTGAGTTGGAGAGTGATATAGCTCTCAGTTCAATATGGACCTTTAATGATGATACGGTGATTGATGGGAAAGGCGGAATATTTGATATTGCAGATGCGGTATTTTGTGTTGCGGATGGCAAGACGTTAACCCTACGTAATATGACATTAGATGGTGCAAAAAGTGCGCTATTTGGGCGTCCTGAAAGTTATTATGGATCGATCAATCTATCAAATGTGACCATTGTTCTTACTGATTCAACCACATGGGTTTCAAATATCTCTGTTACTGGTCCCCTGACTGTTGTGACCGGTGTCTTGTCTTTGAATGCGATCGGTATGGAGATTGTGAATGGCACTGCATATTATGACACATTAGACTCTGCAGATGAGAATAATTTTTCAGTTGATACTGGTCGTGTTATGCATGTGGGGTCTGGATCAGGTGGCGGTTCAGATTACAATCCTCATACAACCGGAACAATTACGGTAAACGGCGATGAATCGCTTGATAAAAATGAGTATCTTTTTCCAGATATGGAAGGTCCTGAGGGCAGAATTATTACCTGTACTGGTAGTGGTGTACTCAATGGGCTAGGAAGAACCATTGTCTGTCCGCAGACACATGGCTTTGGTGGCGGCAGTGGTGTTGTGATTACCGTCGATGCCGAACAAAAATTAGTTACTACAAATATGGTTGTTGATCGATTAGTTCCCGCAGAGCATTTAACAGTTAATGGAAGCCTCTATTTTGGGCATGATACGATTGTTCGCTTGAATCAGGATATTCAATTGAGCGATGTGTTACGGTTTGGCTCTAATGATGATGCAGTGGTTGATGAGTATATGGAGCTTGATTTGGG
>JBAXGS010000065.1:0-4855 GCA_037139275.1 bacterium
CAAGTGCTGTTTTGGTGTTCCAGATATATGTACGAAGTTCTGAGTCTGCACATGTGGTCATGTTGTATGTAGAGCGCAAATCTCTCCAGAGCGCAGGATTAATGGTATCAAGGAACAAATCGTTCTTAAGGGTAATGATACACAATGGCTTGCCGTCTTGTGTGCGTACTGAGGGATCAATTGCTGCCGCAGTCAGGTCATCTTTTACGCAATCAATAAATGAGCGAATGTCTTCAGCGCTTCCTGCTTGAATCCACATTGGTACAAAGCTGTTATACAGATCAAGGAATTTTACTTGAGTTATTTGATCCGCTTTCACCGTAGCACGGAAGCCACGAGCAATTTTTTCTTGCAGTTTGACGCTGCGGGCATTTTTACCTTTGCGAATGCATTTTGAGCCGCCGTCAGCAGCGCCGTTGTATTGCTCAGAACGTACTGGAATTAAATCTGCACCTTCTTTTTTGTATTTAGTGAGTGTTGCGTTGCCACGGAGGTAGTCAAAGCGGCAGATAGAGACTGCGTCGCCATTTAATTGTACAAAACAGATTTCGTGAGTCAGGTACGCAAGTTGCTTTGCCGCTGGTGTTACTTGAAGGTCTTTTGAGAAAAAGTATTTGCTTACTAGATTGGTTGCTTGTGCTATTGACTCAAAATTATCACTGCTGAATGTTGCATTTGCGTCATATGAATCATTTGCAGCAGTAGTAGCGGTTGAGTATGCGCAGGCGATGAGTGCAAGTAGAGCCAGTCGCTTGATGGTATTCATAGAAAACTCCTTAATTACATATAATGTCATGCGCCCACTGTGAGCTATGGTTAAGTATACGTAAGTAGCAGCGTTTTTCAAGTGCTATGTTGTGGGGCTAGTCAGACTCTTGTTCAAGAAGTGATTCAGGGGTGTGGATACCACATGACACAATAGTTTTAATTGCTTCTTCAAAACTGATCGCCGTATCAATAATTTCATTGCGAGGAACAACAAAGAAAAATCCTGACGTAGGGTTGGGTGAGTTGGGCATAAATACTTTGACGTATCCCGCATCGTTGTGCGGAAGTAGCTTGCCAAATGAATGCTCTGCTCCATCAAGAAGGAATGCGATGTTGTAGCAACCTTTGCGGGGAAATTCGATGAGTACTACTTTTTTTTCTACCGTCTGGGCAGTGGGAATATTAAAAAAATCGACCAAAATTTTAGAGGATGAATAAATAATTCTGATGAGGGGTATTTTTTTTATGAGCTTTTCAAAGCGATGAACAACCGGCCCCAGAATAAAGATACGGAGGAGTGCTCCTACAATAATAATAGCACTGAGAACCATAATGAGTTCAATGCCAGGGATGTGGCGTATGTAGCGCGGTGCAAGCAGTTTGAGTGGCGCAATCCAGTGCGCAACAATACTGTAGCAAAAATTGACGACAACGATGGTTGCGGCAATAGGGAAAATGGTAAACAGTCCATGCAGGAAAAGTGATTTTATTTTGCGAAAGGTATCGGTAATCATCGGTTACACTCCAGGATCTGAAAGATAAGGCTTTAAAGTCTCTGCAAGCAATTGAGAAGATGATTCTGCAACCGCTTCATCCACATGTTCAGTCATAATACGCAGTACTGGTTCGGTACCAGAATAACGAACAACGCTGCGCCCGGGTAAAATGCTGTGCTCATGTGCCTGTATAATGCTGGCAAATGGCTCTTCAGTCAAGCTTTGCGGCTCTACCACTGGAAGAGATAGTGACGCTTGTGCCAGTTTTGTAAATGTTTTGAGTGAGAGGTTGCCGGTGAGTTTTGCGGTGTGTGCTGCATAGAGTGCCGCGAAGATGCCATCAGCGGTAGGCAGGTGAGAATGAATTATAATGTGCCCTGATGGTTCTCCTCCGAGCTCGGCGTTATGGGCGCGCATAATTCTTTTTACATGTGCGTCACCAACTGCACTCCGTACCAGTTTCTTTTTTTGCGTAGCCAGCCAGAGAGAAAGGCCGCTGTTGGTTAGTACGGTACCAATAATAGTTGTTTGCGAGGCAAATCGTGGATGGGTCGAGAGAAGCCCCAGAATTTCATCACCTTGAAATAAGTCGCCTTGCTTATTGACCGCAATGACTCGATCACCATCTCCATCAAATGCAAATCCGAGGTCTGCTGCATGCTGTTTAACCGCATTCTGAAGTGCAAGAGGGTTGGTGCTTCCACACTCTGTATTGCTGTTGTGGCCATTGGGTTGATTGCCAATTACTAAGGTTTCTGCGCCACAGCTTTGAAAGAGAAGGGGGGCTATGCGGTAGGTTGCGCCATGTGCGCAGTCCAGAACAATGCGGAGCCCACTGAGGAGTGTGGCAGGAAATACGCTGCTGATGTGGTGCATATAGCTTTGAGTATGATGTGCCGGAATGGGTGGAATAGTCAGTGATACCGGGCAGTAGGTAAACGGTGGGGTGTGGGCAACAAAATGAGTGATAATTTCTTGATCGGCTGACGATAGCTTGCCTTCAGGCCGCACTATTTTAAGCCCATTGTCTTCTGCGGGGTTATGAGAAGCGGTAATCATGATGCCATAATGATAATAGTGAGTGTGTTTGGTAACCAGGTGCTGCAGTGCGGGGGTGGGCATAATTCCTGCATTAAAGACAATGCCCCCTGCTTTCATAATGCCGTATGAGACCGCGTAGAGGATGTCATGCGCTGATGCACGCGTGTCGCTGGCAATTACAAAAATCGGTGTTTCATGCTTTGCTTTTGCCCATTGTACTAATGAAAATCCCAGTCTATGAAGAAACGGGGCCGCTAGATGGGGGCTGCTGCCAACACGGCCGCGAATGCCGTCTGTGCCAAAAAATGTAAGCATCTCATTCTCTCCTCATGGCTAGTTTCTCATTCCGTCCGTAACTGGGGGAGGCAGTATAATGAGTGCGGATTTCTTTTCATAGCAATCAGTTTCATCATCCCCTGTCAGCCATAGCTCGCAGAGCGACGGCTGATTTTTCACTGATCTCTTTTTTTTTAACATGTGCATATGGTACCGTTCCGCTTTGCTGTATACATACTTACAACTCACCATACTAACCAGAGGCGTTACCAGGGACTCTATGAGAACTATGTTTGAAAGAATCGATCACTGCATCGATAGATTATTAGGGGAAAAAGGATACACATTTTTAGTTAGCATGGGTCGCTATGTCGTATCATTATTAAGTGTTGCGTTACTGACTATTTGTGTTGCACATTTCTTAAGCCACGGAACGTTTTTGCTGCATGATCGCGTTTCGCCGCATATGCCGCAACAGGTTCGTTCAGATCTTGCTGAGTTTTCTCATGCGCTCGTGCTTGCTAGCTCCGCGTCACAAAGCGGGATGACAGTTTCTTAACACCTGCTTTAAAAGCGATAGTTAAAAAATATTCGTCATTACCGCGTGCTTCAACTTCTTGAATGAGGCCAACGCCAAATGTTGCATGTTTTACCGGCATGCGAATAAGCCACGGAGCGCGCTTTGCCGGAGAAGGAGTGCTCTGTGTTGCGTTCGATGACTGAGGCTGCGGTGAAATTGAGGCATTAAACTTGCTGCTGATATTAAATGAGCTTGGTTTTTTATGCGCCGTTTGGCTGTAGGTAGTGAGTGGTGGGCTGGAGTGTGTTGGGGTAACGCCCAGCCATTGTGCAAGCCAACTACTGCGCGCATACGGTGATTCTTGGCGTGTATCTTTTTTTACAAGAAGTTGCCCTGGAATTTCATGTACAAAACGTGACATTTCTTGCCGGGTCGAGGTGCCGTATGTCGTGCGTAGCTCGCTGTGAGTGAGCAATACATACTCTCGTGCTCGGGTAAGCCCTACATACATTAAGCGTCGTTCTTCTTCCATATCAGTAGAAGACATCAGTGCGCGTGCGCTGGGGAACAGTTGTTCTTCAAGGCCACACAGTGCAACGAAATCAAACTCAAGTCCTTTGGCGCCATGGAGTGTCATGAGCTTGATATGCTCGGCAATCTTTCCATCTTCACTTGGTGTTTGTTCTTGCATCAGCATGACGTGCTCTAAAAAGTCTGAAAGCGTTGCATCAGTATGTGTTTGTTCAAAATTGCGTACCGCAGAGAGCAGTTCTTGTACGTTGTCCAGCTTATTGGTCAGTTCTTGGTCGTGATAGTTTTTTTTCAGATACTGGCAATACTCAGTCTGAGAAACAATGTCTGCCAATGTTTTGCTCAGGTTTGTATGCGCCAGAGGAGGGGTGAGTAATGCTTTGAGTTGTTCAAACCCTGCACGTTGTACTTTGTTAAGTGCATGGTCAGGATTATTGAGGAGTTCAGTGATTATTTCTCTGCAATGCATTTCTGGATGCGCTTCCCAGAGGGCATGGGTAATGTCTACACACTTTTCTCCAATGCCACGGGTTGGTACATTAATGATGCGCAAAAAACTTTGGCGGTCAAATGGGTTTACCAAGAGTTTTGCATACGCCAAAATATCTTTTACTTCTTTGCGTTCATAAAAGCGGATTCCCCCTACAATTATGTAGGGAAGACCTGCAATCATGAGTGCTTCTTCAATAGCGCGTGATTGGTGGTGCGTGCGGTATAAAATAGCACATTGATTGAGGGTTAACTTTTTATGCGCAACTTGGAGTGCGCTTGCAATTACCTGTGCTTCTTGTGTTCCGCTTTGACTATAGACAAGTGCCAGGCGATTGGTAGCATTTTTTGCTGACCACAGTTTTTTTTCAATGCGGCTTCTATTGTGTGAAATCACTTCATTTGCTGCATCAAGAATTGGTTTTACTGAGCGGTAGTTTTGATCAATGGTGATAGTGGTCACCGGCGCAAAGACGGCAGAGAATTTCTGCATATTGTCTGCCTGCGCCCCACG
>JBAXGS010000066.1:0-4790 GCA_037139275.1 bacterium
GAGCCAGTTCTGATGCTACTATTACCTACCTCAGTGGAGCTATTATCAAAACAATAGCTCCGACAAATCCTACACTACCAGCTGTTATCCGCACAAACACTACAGTAGGCCCAAAAAGACCCAAACCTTCAGCAGCGCCAACAAAAAATGCTGCGGGCTCCAACTCACTCTTAACAAGCTCAGAACTTGAAAACCAACGCTACCGAATTAATAAACCTATGCCGGCAAAACCAGCAGCTCAACTCTCTACTTCATAAAAGGACTCAGAGAAATGCTTGCTATTTTTTTACAGTATCGTAAAATTGGGCTTCACTATATACAGTATGGGGCTATAGCTCAGTTGGTAGAGCGCATGAATGGCATTCATGAGGCCACCGGTTCGAATCCGGTTAGCTCCACCATATTTCATGTGAGGACTGTATAATGCATGCACGACGCAGGTTCTCTCTTATCTTTATTAAAACTACTTTTTTCTTCTCATTTTTAACCTTCACGACACTGAATCTTGTCGCTGCGTATGGCTTGCTGACCGGCATTCACTTAAGTGCACTCTGCTGGACTGTGTACGTTATGTGCCTGCCATTTTCTGGTGGAGGCATTTTATTCTATCCGCTTACGCCACTCACAGGCTCAGTACCGGCATATATGAGAGAATTGTGGGCATGGATACTGAGCATCATTCTTCATATCGCAACATTTTTAAGCAATCGTGCCGTATATGAAAAAACATCAATAACCCATTTTATTTATTGGGGAATTATACACCCTATCCCCTACTGGCTTCTTTTCAGCGTATGCTTTTTGCCTGTTATTGCCGCATGGCTATATCACGCGTACCGCATTCCTCGTAATGCTCTCTGGTACTATCAGGTACGCATGCTTCTTATAGTTCTAGCACTTTTCTTGCTCGTTTCAATTGCCCTCAGAGATATTATTATTTTAAGCAATATTCATGCATAAAAAAGGGCCCTGATTTCTCAGGGCCCACTGTTCATATCTTGCAATTTAGTCGGATTTTATTTTTTACCAGCACGCCCAATTTTTGACCTAGCA
Source organism: bacterium (assembly GCA_037139275.1). Classification (GTDB taxonomy): domain Bacteria; phylum Babelota; class Babeliae; order Babelales; family JAUPTZ01; genus JAUPTZ01. The sequence continues at coordinate 1,054 of JBAXGS010000066.1, forward strand.
CCCTTAGATTTCCTCGGGCCTCCTGCTCCGGCAGCCCCCCCACCAGCTACAGCTTCTGTCTCAAAAGCTGGTTCCTCTTTATCGGAAATCAATAGAAACGGTTCTCTCTGAGGTCGCCCCGGGCCTCCAGCACCGGCAGAACCCCCGCCGGAAGAACCGCCACGTACATTGAAACCTGCTAGTAAAGGCTGCAATGCTTTTTGCAGCTCATCATCTTCAGCAGACACACTCTTTGATAGTTCTTGATTAAAATAGCTTTTTAAATAGATCCGTGCCGACTCAATAACCTCTTTTGAAAGACTATAACCACCACGTCCATCTGGCAATGATGCTTTATTTTTTCTTAATGCATCTACGAGTTCTTTTCGTTGCGCAGCAATGGGTTTTGCAGAAGAAAGGCTAGGCAAAAACAATCCACATGACGCGAGCCCCATACCGTCTTTCACGCCGGTTGCCTCAGACATAACAGCATCAACCAATTCACTACTAAAGCCTGAACTCATAAGACTTTCATGCCAGCGTGAGTATATTGTTACAAACATAAAGTCCCTCTCAAACTTACCTTGTGCATCAGCCAATGGGAGAGAAGGGCACGTGTTTGCCATTACTGAACGTACAATATCACAATATATTTTATTTATATGAAATGCATGAACCCACTTGGCAACATCATCAATAATGTCAAGCGACTTAGGTTTACCTAGATATTGCTTTTCTAAGTGATTCTTAAAAGCACCGGTTATAGGCTTAAGTGTTACATTATAATAGTCCTCAGCCTCTTCAAAACTCTTTTTAATAACCATGATAACGTATTTAACAAAATCAGTAAGTGGACGTTGCGCTCCAAGCATTGTTTCTACTCGAACAATAAGATCCATACCTTCATTAAATAGAGCTCGCAAGGTCTCTGAGTCTATTTTCGTATCATCCTGCATCCGATCTCTCTCGCCCCTTAAATCATCATAAAACTGAGTCACATCAATCCCGTGTATATGTTTTAATTCATTCGGAGAAACAGACAAACCTAGTAGCATAAGACCGAGCATTTGAATCTTATGAGCAAACGGCCGCGCATCCTCAAAATTTTGATACTGAATAATCAAATCATCAATACTCGCTCCCTCACCATGCTCAACCTTATTGTAAGCATAAAATGCTTTTGCGCAATCTATAACCTGAGTAATCAAATCTTGTTTTCCATCAAGAACCGGTGCATCTGACTTATCCATTGAGTACACACATGAAACAACACACGTGGCCGCAACCATTATTTTACATATATTCATATAACCTCTTTTATTACAATACTCATACTAACGAGCGCTTTACTGCGCCCTTACCAATAATAGATCACACAACGTAGCGGTGTACCATTACTTCTTACCTTTGCCTTTTTTACGCGGCGCTTTCCCAGGACCTCCTGCCCCAGCACAACCACCCCCTGCAGTTGGCTCAGCATCCATCCAAGCGTCATCTTCTACGGAAGCTGTACAAGAAACAGAACCTTTCGATGCTTTTACACGAGACTTTCTGCCGAACTCTGGCCACCCCACAGAGAATTCTGCTTTCAAAGCCTCCAATGGGCATGTTGCTGATATATGCTTAGGAAGCTCTGTCTTAATAAATGTATCTCGATTATCATTAAAACAGCTCGCAAAATAAGCTCGTGCTGCTGAAATAACCCCATCGGTAGGTGCAATAGGATAGGAATGCGTGGTTGCATCGTACTTCACAGACCCTAACTTCTGTATTAAGGCATCCCGCGCCTTGTCTTTGTTGCTCGAAGTTCCTACTTCACACACAGCCAAATTTTCTAACATGCAAAGTCCTTCTGTAGTGCGGTGTGCATGTTTAAAAATAGCGGCAAACAAAATATCGAACTCCTTAATCTTAGCGAGTGCTCCACGTCGAGACAAAACATTCTTAATGAACTGTTTTGTCTCCAAAACAAATGATACTAAATACTGTTGTTGTAAGCTGTATGCAATTGAAACAACAGGCGGCAATGCTCGCTCTAGTGTCAAAAGTGCGGAATTCAAAATAACAAGGTAGGCCCGCAATACAGCGAATCTAGACACATTCTTACAAAACAATCTTATTGCAGCCTCAACCATCATTTTCTCTGTATGCAAAGAACATTCATTAACAAACAACTCAACATCTTCTGCTACGGGCATTAAAGCATAGGGCCCTTGCTTCTCGAGACTCGTTACCACGCGTGCAGCAAATCCTCTAAAGCCTTCGTCGTTTGTATATGAAGCAAAAGGCAAGAAATTCATAGTAATAAGCGAATTATAGCCATCTTCGATAGCAACTTGAGTTCCTAACGAGGTGTCTTTTTCCCACGAATCAACCATATGAGTGAGTTCTTGTTGTATCGCATGATACAACTCTCGACTTTTATCAACTAATGGCATCTCATGTTGCATATAAGCAAGCACGTCGCCCAGCAACTGTATTTTATGGGAGACCGAAATCTTTGATGTCTCTTCGATTGTAAAATTAGAATATTCATCTGCAAGTAGCGTCTCATCATCAGAAAAAGCATAAGGAAGATCATACTCCGCACAAAACTCCCTCACGCACCTCACAATATCAGCGCTCAAACTGGCGCGCAGCGCAGGAGTATCGGCTGCATAGGAATCAGACAACACGCGGATGACTTCACCATCAGATCTGCGGAAACAACGCTCCCGTAAATCCTCACTAGAGTACACACATGAAACAACACACGTGGCCGCAACCATTATTTTAAATACATTCACATTTTCCCCACATTTATACTAATCATACTCACTAGCGCTTTACTGCGCTCTGCATACGTACAAAAAAGTTGCATATTCCCAACAACCTCTTAAATATCAATCTACGAACTCTCCACGCTTTCCACAGTTCCTATCTCCCCAACAGGAACTAACAAGACAAAAGATGGAGCAGATTTCTCCACTCCATCTTTCAATCACTTTTAAACAAACTTTTAGGCTAGAAATCTCATTACCATTCCGCGTATCAATGGCTGCCGCACTTTTGCAAGCCACGAGTCTTTCTCAACCACGAGAACAAAGCTTTTGCCCCATAATGCCAAAAAAAGACACAACACAAACGGAATTGTTACCAGAATTAACGCTGCTAACACTGCGGCTTTTAAAATAAGCCATATACTCATATATGCCCCGTTGATAATCCCTTGATGCAAAACGAACAACCGCTTTAGCATCGCTCGGTGCTTGTTTGTTTCAAGCTCAGTATCATTACAACTAATCCATTAGCCAACGACACCTACTCCGAAGAATGTACGCATTCCTTAAAAAACTACTCGCTGCTATCCGTAGACAGGTGCTCTCGTTTTCTCCGTACATTCGCAGGGAACTATACAATAGAAAAAACCTTTACTCAGCTACCGCATGAGTTTCAGACGCATGAGCAGCTTTATCATTCAAATGCATCTTCTGCTCTCTGGTCAATACTTTTTCTTTAATACGCGCAGACTTACCGATACGATCACGTACGTAATATAATTTCGCACGGCGAACATCACCACGACGCACAACAGTAATATCACTGATGACTGGCGATTGGATTGGATAAATACGTTCTACAGCAACATTATTAGATGCAATGCGACGAACAGTAAAACTCATTGAGGCGCCAGTGCCACGAATAGCGAGAACATCGCCTTCAAAAATCTGTGTTCTTTCTTTATTACCTTCCTTAACGATCTGAGAAACCGCAATGGT
>JBAXGS010000067.1:0-4764 GCA_037139275.1 bacterium
CAAAAAGGACATGATAGTAGACCGCATTCTCATATAATTCTTTCCTATACCAACAAGCAGCGATACAGCGCTTATTTAAGCATAGCAATACAGAATGAGCGATTAGTACGATCCACTTAAAGTGATTCGTTTTATTCAGTTTTAATGGGTTTCAGATGTAATACTGCTTGAGTGATTTTCTGTGTTGGTGTTTTAATGCTGATGTGGGCCTGTACTACAATTAAAATAAAAGGCGATTTCTTCATCTGTTGTGTTAAAAGCATCAGAGGAGCTTGTGTAGCCTTCTGTAGGGGCTGTGGTATCCGACGGCATTATAAAAGTGACTATTCCTGGTATGCAGGGTTCAAGGGTTTGTAATACCCAATCTTTTAGTTCGTATCTTAAGACATATTCTTCAATTACTTTACTATAGCTTTCTGATACGACTTCGCAAGGGTTTTCATTACTTATAAGAAGATAGGTAATATATAGGATAAAAAGCTGAATTACTTCTCTGGGAAGTTCGAGACTGCAAGGACTTGGAAAAAAGGAATGTATAAATTCTGTCTCGCTTAAAAAAGGAAGTTTTTTTTCTTGTCTGTGTTTTATATGTGTGGTTGCGTATAGTATAAAATTCTTATGAATCAAAGCTCTAAACATGGTATGTCTATCTTGTATAAGAAGACTTTTGATTGATTGTAAGGATACTGAAACATCTCTAATAAAAGCTTGCCCCTTTGTTTCTGGTGATGTAGCAGACTCTGCTGGTTTAAGCTCCATAGGTGCTATTCCTACCCATAGTGCAATAAGAAGTAGCTTTTTCATATATCCCCCTGTTTATTTATACGATATCTGGTGTAATGCCGGCCGCTTGTAGAAGCTTGTTTTCAAGTTCTTGCATGCGTAGGTAGTCTTCATCATCTTCATGGTCATGTCCTAAAAGATGGGCTATTGCATGGGCAATGAGTACGGTGCAGTGATGATCAAAGGTTCTGTCCCATTCGTGTCGTTTTTTTTCGATAATCTCTGGGCAGAGAATAATGTCGCCCAGATTTGCTTCATCGGGTGATGCAGGATGTATGCGCTCACCGGGTTTAAGTTCCGTATGAAAGGGAAAGGAAAGCACATCGGTCGGATAGTCTTTATGGCGATACTCTGCATTATAACTGCGCATGCGGTCTTTCCCGCAGAGTAAGATACCCAGGTCAACGTCTGCATATTCAAGGCTGGTGAGCATTGCCTGGGCGGCAGCGTGAAGCAGCCCTGTATTGACTACAATTTTTCTTTGCGTGTTTGTGAGAGTAATCATGCACTACTCCTTTTCTGGTGCTTCTTGCGGGGCAAGTTGCATGGTTACTTGGCATAATTCTTCTGTATATCTTTCATCAATCACTACCGAGCATGTTTTCGCTTTGCTAATGCCGGCAATAGTTGTAATCATCGGGGTCAGCGCGGCGGCCATATCTGCATCTCCTACCGTTATGGTGAGGTAGGTAAGTGGAGTTTTAAGCGAGCGCTGCTGTTCTGATTTTTGTCGGCGTACTTCGCTTACGATATGGAGGATTTGCGTTACAATAAGATGCGGCATGCTTCGGGTAGGGTCAACTTTTTCAAGTGCTGTGAACTGTGAGAGGTGAATGCTGACAGCCTGTTCAGATGACCGATAGATCTGTTGATAGAGGGTCTCGGTGACGTAAGGAATAAAAGGTGCATACAGTTTGAGTATGGTGAGGCCTACGGTATACAGTGTGTAGAGGGTTTCTTCAATAATTGCAGGAGTGTAGGTGTGTGGATTGAAAAAACGATCTTTAATCAGCTCAAGGTAATTATCACAAAAGTCGTTCCAGAAAAACTGATCGATGCTTTCAAGTGCGCGTGCATATTCCGCTTGATCAAATTGTTCGCGGTAGAGGTTGTAGGTAATGCCTGAGCGCTCTGCTATCCAGCAGTTGACCGTTTCTGTGGGTATGCAATCGGCTGGTTTATGAGGCACTTGCTGAGTTATAAATCGGAACGCGTTCCATAGTTTGGTTTGAAGGCGCTGCCCATTCTTAATTTGATCTTCGCTGAAAGCAGTATCAACGCCGGGGCTTGCTTTCCCTGCCCAATAACGAATAGCATCGGCTGAATATGATTCTAAAAGATGTTGAGGGGTGAGTGCGGCGCCACCGGTTGATTTAGAGATTTTGCCTGCACTTTGGGTTACATGTCCAGAAATCACAATGGTGTCCCACGGAATGGTGCCGGTGTCGTAGGCTGCTTTTACAATCGTATCAAACGCCCAGGTACGAATAATATCGTGTGCTTGTGGCCGCAGTGAGAAAGGAAGTGTTACTCGTGAGGGGGCTTGTGTTTTTTGAGTGATGAGCGCGATATTAAGCTGTGGAGTTAATGAAGAGATATTCCACGTATCCATAACATCTGATTCGCCAGTAATATCATTGCTGCCACAGTGACAGGTTCCGCCGGGGTATGCAGTTTCAAGGGGGTCAATGGGAAGTTGATCTTCTGATGCGGTAAGGAGTGCGTGGCATGCGTTGCAGTGCCATACCGGAAATGGTACTCCATAAAAGCGCTGGCGAGAGATGCACCAATCCCATCCTAGGTTGGTGACCCAATCTTTATAGCGTGAGATCATGTAATAAGGAAACCATGCAATAGCATTGCCTTGTGTAATGAATTGTTCTTTGGCGTCCATAATGCGGACAAACCATTGCGGTATAACGCGGTACTCAATTGGTTGCTTGCAGCGTTCATGAATATTAACGGCATGCGTGAGCGCTTTTTGTTCAGTGAGAAGTCCTGCTTCTTTTAGCGCTGCAAGTATCGTTGCACGGGCTTCAGGAGCGCGGAGTCCTGCAAGTGGTCCAGTGCTGGCCAGCCATACTCCTCTTTCATCCATACAAGTTTTAAGTGGCAGTGCGTGGCGTTTAAACCACGTTATATCGGTCTGATCGCCAAAAGTGCAGCACATAACAAGGCCAGTACCTTTGTCTGGTTGTACATCTTCATCGGCTATACAGGGTACCGCGATGTTGAAATAGGGCGATCTGAGCGTGGTATCTTTTAAATGCGTAAAACGGGTGTCGGTTGGGTGGTAGAGGACTGCAACACATGCCGGCAGAAGCTCTGGGCGAGTGGTTGCAATGGGATAGTGTGTCCCAGTGGAATCGGTAAAAAGGATGGTGTTAAACGTGGTGCCACACTCCATGCTATCAAGTTCAGCTTGTGCAACTGATGTTTGGCAGGTGGTGCAGTAGAGCGCCGCAGTTGCGGTGCGGTATGCTTTATTCTTTTTTAAAAGGTCGAGAAAGTTTTTTTGAGCGACGGTTCGGGCAAGATCTGAGATGGTTGAGTAGGTAAAATTCCAGTCAATAGAGAGGCCAAGTTCTTGCCAGAGGGCTGAAAAGGCGGTGTGAGCATGTGTTACTTCTTCCAGGCAGAGCTTGATAAAAGCTGATCGGCCAACGATGTGCGCTTTGGTTTTATGTTTTTTCTCTACATACCGCTCGGTGGGAAGGCCGTTGTCATCAAATCCCATTGGGTAGTAGACGTTATGCCCCGACATGCGTTTGTAGCGCGCTAGAAAATCGGTATGGGTGTATGAGAAGACGTGGCCAATGTGGAGATTGCCAGAGACGGTTGGGGGCGGGGTATCAATACTATACACGGGGCGGGTGGTGTCTTGTGGATCAAACGAATTGACCGCAGATTCTTGCCAGAGTTTTTTGATTGCTTCTTGTGCCGAGCGTGCGCAGTATTTGCTGTCCATAGTGATCCTTTTTTTAAGAGAAGGCAGAATTATAATGGCAACCGGTTTTTTATTCAAATCGGGAAAGACAGATTACTTTCTTAAAAATTGACGAAGAGCTCGTAGTTTTCTACCATACCGTCCTTCATTCATTTTTATACCGATAGGTTTTTATGAATTCATTACATGTATATGCATTTCTTAAACACATTGCCATTTTGTTTCCTACGTTTGTGACTATTTTTACGGTGCGCGGCTTCTTTCAAGCATCAGCAGCCTATTTTGTTGGTGACACGACGCCACGCGATGAGGGTTTTTTAACATTGAATCCATTAGCCCACGTTGATGTGTTTGGAACATTGTGTCTTTCATTCTTAATTGCGTCAGCGCATTCAGTTGCAGCAAGAGGGGGGCCGGCTATTACCATGTTATTGCTTGCGGCCATGGTATTTCTGGGTATTAAGCCTCATTATTTTGTACCAATTATGGCATCAGAATTTACGCATCGTCGTTGGGGAATTTTTGTTACAACACTTGCATCAACAGTGAGCCACTTGTTTGTAGTCCTTGCAAGTATGTATACGCTCCTTCTCTCATTTGATTTGCTGGGTGGGGCAAGCCCTGCTTTTTTAATTATTCAGCAAGTGACCAGCTCTATGACTGAATGGGCTTTGTTTTGGGCAGTGCTTTCTTTAATCCCCATTCCTCCCTTTGAAGGGGGCTCATTGCTTCCTGTTTTCTTTGGTGATGTGGGACAAGCGGTGTATGACTTTTTAGAGCCGTATGGACTTTTCATATTACTGACACTCCTTTGGGTGCCAGGAGTACGTGATTTAATGCTTGCTGGGGTGAATGCGGTTCATTTTCTTTTGTATCAAGGATTGATGCATCTGGTATTCATTTAAGGGGGTAGGTGTGAGTACAATATTATTGACTGGTGTAGAGCAAGTATTGCCTCACGGGGGACTTGAAAAAAAACTGCAACGCGGTAAGCCGTTAAAAGTAAAATTTGGGGCTGATCCGACCGCGCCTGA
>JBAXGS010000068.1:0-4672 GCA_037139275.1 bacterium
CTGAGGCAAACCAATAATTTGATCGTCTTTGTGAGTCTAAATAATTGAAAATGGACCATGGATTGTACACCGTACCGGGACCATTTGAAAAACGATACCCATTATACCATTCCCGCATCTCATCATAAACCTGCTGAGACGTCATCGATTTTACCTGTGCAAATTCTTCTACATATTCAGATAAATAAAGATCTATCTCTTCTTTCGTACACCCCAGAATAGTTGAAACATTCTTATCAAAAGAAATATCTTTTAAATTATTTAACCCAGAAAACAGTGAAGTCTTTGTAAACTTGCTGACGCCCGTTATAAACAGAAACTCAATATACTCATCAAGCGATTTGATTCTACTGTAAAACTCTCGCAAGACTTCACGATTTGCCGCAGCCAATTCCATGTCAGGAAAGCGGCTCGTTATCGGCTGATCGTATTCATCAATCAAGATTACTACTTTGCCCCGTGGGAATAATCCACGCACCAACCCAGCAAGCTTCTCTCCTGATGATTCGGCAAAATAATTCTCTACACCATACTCAAATGCAATACGATCCATCATCCTGCGCAGGCTCGCTTCAAGCGCCTCCGGGCTATTCTTATCTATCATATTCATATCAATATAAATAACGGGATGTACCGGCCAGGCATACCCACTGTGCTGCCCAATCCATAAATCAGTAAACAACTCTTTTCTTCCAAGAAAAATCTCTTTTAATGTTGAAAGCAGTAATGATTTACCAAAACGACGAGGTCGTGCAAAAAAATTATAGCGCTTATTATTCATGACCTGAAAAAGCATTTCGGTCTTATCAATATACAAACAATTATCTTCGCGAAGCGCTTTAAATGAACTTCTGCCCAGAGGTAAAGATTTTTTAACAGCCATAAGAGTCTTTCACTAAAAATGGTAGGTTTTGTCTAGTATACTCAGCAATACTCACCTCCGTCTATGGTACGCTACAATGTATACAGAGCCACTCATACAACCATAAGACGCCCCCTGAAAAAGCGGGAATTCAGTAAAAAAAGATGCTCAATATCGGTTTTTGTGTATACTTATAAGCACTACAGACATTTACACGCTTCATAGAGATCAGCATGAAAATAATTACCGTCCATAAACGCGCTCGTTTTGACTACCATATCCTTGAAACACTTGAGGCTGGTGTGGTGCTTACGGGCGATGAAGTAAAATCACTCCGCGCAGGTAACAGCAACCTCAACGATGCGTATGCCACGATCCACGACGGTAATCTTCAAATTATTAACTGGTACATTGGACCATACTCACATGCGTATGCCAAAGATGACTTCACCCGCCGCAGCCGCAAACTGCTGCTCCACAGAAAAGAAATAAACACGATCGCTGGGGCAATTTCTCGCAAAGGCTCAACTATTATTCCCCTCAAAGTTTATTTCTCGAGTCGCGGCTTTATTAAACTGGAACTCGGGGTGGCTCAGCACAAAAATGCACCAGATAAACGAGAAGCCATTAAAGAACGGGATATTGCCCGTGAAACACGACGCGATTTAAAAAACCTTCGCTAATGGCTCCTGCCACAATGCTTCTACCTGTTTCAAATTTTCTTCAAGCACATAGATACAGTATTTCCAGAGCGCATCACTCTCAAGCAATGGAGCCAGATGTGCTGCTGGCAAAAACCGTCTCATTTCATCCCTAAACTCCATGAGTGATGCTGAATGAGTTACAACCGCTTGTACTCGCTGTTTTAATTTGTACATAAACACACTGAGTGGTACAGATCGCTCCTGTAGTTTTTGAGGCACTAAGGCAAGATGTGGCCTCACCTGCTGCCCTTGCAGCCACATAATATCCCATATATCACGATACTTTACTCGATTTAGGCGCAGCGCAATTGCCAGTAGCTTATCTGCATAAATCTCTTCACGACTTTGGGCTTGAATAATCAAACCACTCGTGCCCCGCTCAACACCATAAGGATTAAGAAGCATCATTGAGCATGGCTCGTATGAGGACACCGCGCAAATATCAATGTTGATTCTTTGTACTGGCAGATCTTTCTTATGCATACGAGTTTCTACTTTTATTTTCCATGTATCAACATTGTGAATATCTTTCACCGGCTCAGTCACCAACACGGGTAGCCCATATTTGAGCATCAAATCATCAACGATTGCTGTGCCCAATGCAGCCATTGTACTTCGAGTAAAATTCAAGCCACCGGTAAAATCTAAATCTTCACTGAGCCGCGCGCTCCCGTAACACGTCCGCAGGCACGTCCCTCCGATAAAGGTAAGACCTGTAAGAAGTTCATGTTGGTTTAAAATTCTTAAAATATCATGATGCAATAGCTCTTTTTCAACCACTGGCCTCAAAGGTGCCAGGTCTGGTTGAGTCTCAAGAACTTCGGTTACCAGTTTATCGAATAAATTCATCTGCTACGCTCCAATCGACTAAATCAATAGTAGTCCTTCGTGTTGCTTTCATATCCCTTAAAGCAAGCGCAACCTTTGCTCGCCATAATCGACACTGTGCGTCATACACCAGCTGATCAACCAAATCAGCTGCCTTTTTCTCAGTATGTACAAATTCTATAGTGCCAAACTTACCACATGAAATAATGGCACTTCTCCCTGATGACATCAGAGAAATGTAGTTAATAGGAATCTGCGAAATAACACCCATGTCACTCAAGGCTGTTTCTAAACTGATGTAATTAAACTCACTAGACCGAAGATGCGCTGCAACATGAAATAACACCAATCCATTACGAGGATACCTTTTTGCATGCATATAAATGCCGCGACACACACGAATCAAATAACCAGAACTCACTGCGCGACTCAAGAGTGTATTAACCGCCACAAGAGACTTGTCGGGAAATAACCCCCGAAGATCTTGCGACGAAAATAAATACCGATCCCGGTTAGTATATCGTTCAAGCCAATCATTTAATTGTTTTAACGGTTGCATATCACCCCATAGCTCTACATTAACTTACACTAAGTGTAACATACTGTAGAGCGAGCGACATAGGATTTTGAGTAGTAGATAGATTCGAGTGTGATAACCGCGTCTTTACGAGGAGTCTTTTGGTTCGTCTGTGCTGCCTGCCCGCCAAAGCTGTTACGCGAAGGCTGAGAGGCGCGTAACAGTTAAGATGATATGCAAACCCGTCATTGCGATGAGCAACGCGAAGAAAGCCTGCCGGTCATAGCAGGTAGCTCGCAAAGACGTTTTGCGCATTTTATATCTTTTTACGGTGAATCAACCCTGACCAGCACAAAATAAGACGAGGACTGTATGAGTTCTTTCAATTAAGAAACATACCAAGCACCCCCTACTGCACAGAAACCGACGAGCCATCATCTGGATCAGTATTCAACGGCGAATCAACCCATACGCGGTATTTTTCAATAGCAGGGTCATTTTGAATTGCCTCAATCACCTCTGGGGGAAGCCACGGCAATCCAAACATATTTACGTGCAATCTACGCACATCAGAAAGCATTACTACCGGCTGCGTCTCCATGCGCTGGCCATCGCGCCAAAAGCGCTGAACCATTGCCACTAACTCTGGCATCAGCGAAAAGTTTTTGCTCAATCCATATGAAAATGGCGCACCATAAGCACGTATGCCATTATACCCGTTACTGCTAATAAACATGCGGCCCGCAGCTGCGCACGTATACGACACGTATTCCGAAATCGCATAACTGAGCTCACATGACTCAAGCAACAACACTGCATCCACCGTAGAGATAGCCTCTACAACTGCATTAAGCCCTTCTTGTGGCGTTACAACAGGCTTAAGCGCCGCGGTAAAGCCAACATGCTCAAGCGCTGCACAAAGCTGCACCGCATATCTCCCAACCAATCCACCCGAGCTCTCTGGTATATACGGAATAAAAATATGTGATACCTGCGGACATACTATTTTTAATTGCTCTGCATGATGCTGAGCTGATGGGCTAGCAGCAGTTACTCCCGAATAAGTATGGCCTGTTTTTTCCAGCGAGTCCGCTACCCCAGCCTCAACAGGGGCTTTTACTTCAAAAAATATTGCTTGAATCTCACCTGTTTTCTTATAAATAATGGGAAGCATCTGAGTTATAGTCCGACCAATACTGATCAAAAGATCACATGGGCCACTTTGATGCTCCATAATAGCTTTTTGAAATGACTCCGGGTTTTCATCACATTCAAGAATGTATGGAACATATCTTTCAGTTTTTGTATTGAGTGTAGTCATAGCACTCATTATTTCATTGGCACAATCAAAATGAATCTGATCATCACGTAACGCCAAAATAAAAATCAAACAATTTTTCACTACACTCACCCTATCTGAGATCACTTATCATCATATTCTTTGACGGACTCGGTCTTTATTCTAATACCAAGGCCTTTGCCATCCGACTGACTCACAGCAGAATCACCCGTTTCACATGTATTCCCAGGAATACAAAACACAAATCCGCACAAAACTGCTACCAGAAAAACCACACTTTTGAACTCATCCATCATCATCCCTTTAACTTGGTCAATCTTTTTCAATAATCTTCTTCTACCAATTGACCACTCACTCTAATACCAAATCCTTTCCCTTCCGACTTACTCACAGCAGAGTCACCAGCTTCACATGTATTCCCAGGAATACAAAACACAAATCCGCACAAAACTGCTACCAGA
>JBAXGS010000069.1:0-4643 GCA_037139275.1 bacterium
GATGCTTGAGCCGATGGCTCGTGCGCTTGGTGCTTTTTTAGAAAGCCATGGTATTACTGTATATATACTTCCTATCTATCAAGTGAATGATACAAAGTCAGTACTTGCCCCGTTTATGTCAAAAGTCGATACGGTTATTTGCCTTGAGGGGGATACCATCGATGACGTTAATACATTGCTTGTTAAAATGTGTACTCAACATAACGTTACCTTGTTTGCAAAAGACCTGGAGTGTGTTGCTGCTGGTGCTGCACTGGGGTATGGCGTGTATGCAGTACAAATTGGTGCTGCGGCTATGAAGTATGCTGATTTGATTTTAACGCAAAATATTCATCCAGGAACATTGCCGGTACTGTTTATTGATAAAGTGCGTAAACTTGCTCTCAATACAAATACCGCACCTTCTCAGGGGATGGTTATTACTCCAGGGCTGCTCCGACTTGCTGATAAATTATATCGGTAGGGTTGTAGAGGGCGCTAAAGCTATGGCTGGCGGGCCGCAATGACGCATGGTGCACGCTCGCACCTTTTGACAGTTAAAGGCTGAGGTTCGCGTAATTTCGGACTATTATTCTTGGACACGGTCTATGGTTGGCTGGGCGTAAAGACGATGATCTCTGCTTGTATGATCATTTTGCTGAAGAGACACAGTATTAAAAAAGCTTTGGGATAGATTCAATTCATTTGTTTTTCTGTATGTGAACGAGAGCTCAGCTCAGGGTGTCTTACCGAGCGAGTTCGGCTTTTTGCAAAGCAAAAAACGTATGTCTGAGCGAATAAGCTATCCCTTAGTGAGCGTAGAGCACACCTTAAAATCTTCATGATGCAATCTTACTAGAGGGGATCGCTTGTTGGTAGCTATATCCATCACAATTTTATAATGACGTGGTTCGATTGTGATCATAACGCTGATTTTTTAAGTTGGTTGACGAGCAGTGCAAGCTCATTTGAAAATAATGGAAACATTGCAATAACTTCATCGGCAACATCTTCTTCGTACGTGTGCGATGTGAGGTTTCTACAATCAAGAAAATCAAACCGGCCGACGCTCTTCGAGCTATGTCCGGCAGGGCCAGTAAATGAATTTTTTATATAATGGCCGCCCGCCGAAGCTTTATGCATAGGCTAGGCAGGATTCCCAATGAAGCGATGCAATGCGCCCATTCTGATGGTATCGCGAGGACCCATGAGTTTTTCGGTTTGTTGTTTTTCAAGAACTTTTTTCAGTGTACGCCATGCAAGTTCAAAACAAAACTCAAATGCCTGAATAGCCCCAGCTTTCTCTTGCTCGGTTGAGAGATGGGCGCTAAACAATTCAAACTTTTTTTGTACTTTTAATAAGGGAGCAAGAGATATTGTTACTTTATCCATATAAGTCCTTATGAGTACCATAATAGTGCGCGTGTAAGCTGGATTCTGTTCGACTTGCGTCGTGATAGCCATCTATCTTCGCGACAAACCCGCCAACTCTGCATCGATACATTCAAACGCTGGCCTATTTTGTCTTGCTCCAAATGGGGTTTGCCCCACTCCGTTATTGCTAACGCAATGCGTGTGCTCTTACCACACGGTTTCACCATTTCCGCTACTTTTCAGTAGAGGTTGTTTTGTTTCTGTTGCACTTTCCATGAGCTCACGCCCTCCTCACTTGTGCCTGCAGTAGGCCTCGTGAGGCATTTTTCGATGAGGAGTCCAGACTTTCCTCACATACATCGAGTGTATGCGCGGCTATCGTGCGCACTATTATAGTATTTACTAGTGTACTGGGTTATTCAGGATTGTCTATGGCATTTCTGAAGGTCACTTGATACACTGCCGGGCGTCTCTAGTTTTTTAAAGAAAGTATTTGTATGCGCGTAGTTTCTGGTATTCAGCCGACAGGTCAGGTTCATTTAGGTAATTATTTTGGCGCCATTTATAATTGGGTACGTCTTCAAAATAAAGGTGAAGAATGCTTCTTCTTTATTGCAGATCTTCATGCGCAAACTATTCCGTATGATGCGGCGCTTCGCCCACAGATGATTTTAGAACTTGCTGCAACATTGATTGCAGCGGGGATTGATCCAGAAAAATCAATTCTTTTTCTGCAGTCGCAGGTTCCTGCGCATACCCAGCTTTCGTGGGTTTTATCGTGTCTTGCTCCGTTTGGTGAAATGGAACGAATGGTTCAGTTCAAAGAAAAATCGGAGCACAATCCGAGTGCGGTAAACGTAGGATTATTCTCCTATCCTATTTTGCAGGCAGCAGATATTTTATTATATCGGCCTGATATGGTGCCGGTGGGAATTGACCAGGCTCAGCACTTGGAGCTTACCCGTACTCTTGCTCATAAATTTAATAATCGATTTTGTCCTGCGGATGCTCCTTTATTTAAAGAGCCTCAGACCTTGCATTCAGCCTCTATTAAAATTTTAGGGCTTGATGGGCACCGTAAGATGAGTAAGAGTTTTGATAACTACATTGCTTTAACTGAGTCTGAAGTGGTGCTTAAAGCAAAGCTGCGTGCAGCTGCCACAGATCCTGCGCGAGTGCGTCGGGCTGATTCAGGTAACCCTGATGTGTGTAACGTATTTAGTTGGCATCAGTTGGTGTCACCGCCTGACATGCAGCGCGCAATGGCTGAAGGATGTAGAACTGCGGGCATTGGCTGTATGGACTGTAAGACAAATGTATTTGAAAGCTTGAATAGCATCATCGCTCCTATTCGTGAGCGTTATGAAGCTCTGATGCTGCGTCCCGATGTGATTAGAGATATTCTTGCAGATGGTGCAAGGCGAGCGCATGCGGTTGCAGAACAAACTATGGAAAAGGTACGAGCGCTTACAGGGCAATGGTAAGCAGGAATTACGAGTGCCGTCTCGTGGTCGTATTGGATAGTAGCTGTAGATTGGCGTAATAGAGAGAGGGCCGGGGTTAACCCCGGCCCTCTCTCTATTACGCGGTATTATTTATTTTTTCTTAGCAGTAGCTTTTTTACGAGCAGTACCACGTTTTGCAACGCGTTTAACGCTTGTGCGTTTAGCGGTTGCTTTTTTAGCCACACGTTTTTTAGCAGTTTTTTTAACTACTCTTTTTTTGGTCGTAGCTTTTTTAACTACACGCTTTTTAGCGGTCGCTTTCTTAGCTACACGTTTTTTAGCAGTTTTTTTAACTACTCTTTTTTTGGTTGCAGCTTTTTTGACTACACGCTTTTTAGCGGTCGCTTTCTTAGCTACTTTTTTCTTGGCAGTCTTTTTTGGAGCAGCCTTTTTAGCTACTTTTTTGACTGTTTTCTTTTTTGTTGTCGCTTTTTTAGCTACTTTTTTAGGAGTTGCTTCAGCAGCAGCTTCTTTTTTTGCAGCAGCTTTAGGCGCAGCTTTTTTGACCACTTTTTTCTTTGGTGTAGCTTTTTTGACTACTTTCTTTTTAGTAGTTTTTTTAGTTGCCGCTTTGCGACCGCTCTTTTTAGCAGGAGCTGGCGTGCCAGCAGATGACGCTGACGCTCCACTCATGCTCACAGGGCCATCTTGCGTGGCGCCTTGCATCGCAACTTTTTCTGTTTCAATTATAACCATCCCTATTCCTCCTACAAAGACTAACGTTAGTGTGTGGTATCGTACTCGCGTTAGGGATAGCGCGTACGCATGTATTATTACACATGCAGAGTATAGGATTAGAGCAGTTTCCAAAGTCAAATAGGTGGAGAAAATGAGATAAAAAGCTTTGTGTAGAGATGTTTTTACAAATTAATTTTATGGTATACTGTCACGCAGTTAATCGTGGGCACAAGCCCCTGAAAGGGTATATGAGATTTATTATTCGGTTTTTGCAAACCAATGTTATTACGAAAACATTCATGTATTGGTATCTCCGTCTGTTATTTGAGACATATCGGCTACAGGTTGTGGATGAAACAGGGGGAGCGGTTCCTTTTAATAGCCGTCCTGGTGTGTATTATTTATGGCATGAGCATGCGATTGCAGGGTTGTATTTTTTGCATACACAAGGCGTCTTTGGGCATTTGATTAGTGATGAAACCATTGAAGGTAAGCTGGCTGGCTTTGCTGCACGTAAGCTTGGATTACATGTGATGTATAGTACTGGCAAGATATCATTTGCGAAAAAAATATTAGAAGTCCTTGATATGAATAAGCGGTTGTTTGTGGTGGGAGATGGGACGTATGGCCCAGCCCATGAGTTGCAGCGTGAGATTCCTTATATGTGCGCGCGGAGCGGGGTTCCTCTTGTGTATATTGAGTGCCGTGCCTCAACCGCGTTAGCGCTTGCCAAGCGATGGGATAAATTAAAAGTTCCACTTCCGTTTAGCACCATTACTATAACCCTTCATCCACCTTGTCATTATGTGTTTAATGAGCAGCATGAAGTTGTTGAGCAGGGTAGTGAAAAGTAATGTATGTACAGGTTCGAGTACTCAAAGGATACCCGCGACCTCTTTTATATGCGGTTCCTGAATATTTGAGTTCCTCTGTGACGCTGGGAAGTGTTGTTGAGGTTCCGCTTCGTACCAAGCAAGTTCCTGCATTAGTTATTGAAGTGCTTGCCCAGGCGCCTTCTGCGTCTTACGCTATACGAGCAATACTTTCGGTGCATGCGCTGCCTGTTGACCCGCAGTATCAAGCATTTCTTTCTCGACTGGCAACCAT
>JBAXGS010000070.1:0-4641 GCA_037139275.1 bacterium
GTTCCTGCTGAAGACAATTATCTCCCCGTTTTATTTAAAACAACTGATAAAAAAATATTCAACGGCATGATTGCACTTAAGACCGATTTTTTCCCTGCAGGACAGGATACCAGCTCGTTTAAATCTCCGCCCCCATATTATGTGTCAGTTCCCGTGGACGGAAAGATGCAAATGTGGTTTAGCCCTGACAATACATTAACGTTGCAAATGGCAAACGACTTTACTGGGTCGCTGGTGACAGAGCTCAGTATGATTTCACTGACTGATTATCAAGCATGGCCTGCCGGTCTGAGTGATAAGTTTAAAGCAGCTTCACAGGCGTTTATAGGAGCAAAACCTGTTGTTATGAAAACTAAGACGCCTGGCTTTTTTGAGCGCATTGCCGCAGTATTCAAACCAAGCGCGGTGAAGTATGAAAAGGTGGCGGTAAAAAACTAGCTTTCTCGCGAGAGTACGTACATTGAAATAAGCCCGATGCTAAATCCAGGAACCAGCGGAGCATTGGTAAGAAACGGTCCATAGTATGGCCAGAGTGCTGCGCTGCCACCGCCCAAGAGAATGCCCGCAAGCGCGCCGGTGGTTGTTAATCGTTTTGGAGCGTAGAGGCTCATGAGTACTAACGGTCCAAAGGTGCACCCAAGGCCAGACCACGCATAACGTACAATTTCGTGGAGAGTGCTGGTACTGAGGAGCGCGATGCCTGCCGCAATGCTGGTGATAGCGGCAATGCCAAGACGGGTGACAATTTTTTCATAGCGAGTGCCCGCAGATTTAAAGATGTCATGCGAGATAACCGATGCACAGACAATAAGCTGAGAGTCGAGTGTGGAAATAGTTGCGGCAAGAAGTGCACAGAGCACAAAGCCGGCAATCAGTGGAATGCATTGTTCAATAATGAGGCGCAGGAATAATTGCTGTGATGAAGCAGGTGGCGTGGTAAAGTACAAACGTGCCAGGAGGCCAACTGCCATAGCTGCGGTAAGAGCAATAGCTTGAAACGAAAGTCCTACGTATTGAGCTTTTTTCATGTTTTTAACAGAATCAATACTCATAAATTTAGTGAGGATACTTGGCATGCCAATGTACCCAAGGCCCCAATTACATGCAGTAGCAAGACCGGCAGTGAGTGTGATCGATTGCAGGGGCGATGAAGCAGAGAGGCTCGCCAGAGACAACGCTCCAGTTGTCGCGAGTTTCCATGCGGTAATAAAGGGGATAAGCACAATCATGCAGGAGAGGAAAAACCCTTGAAATGCGTCGATGAATGCAACGGTTGCATACCCACCCAGTGATACATATCCGCTTACAAAGAAAGCACTTGCAATGATGCCTAGCCAGTGCGGGATGCCAAAGGTAAACATGAGAATGGTGCCGATTCCGCTAAATCCGACCGCAATATAAAAGAGAAAGAAAAATAGCAGTAAGCATGAACTCACCAGGGTGAGGTAGCCTTTCGTATCGCCTGCCGTAGTACAGAGAAAGTTGGTAAGAGTGGTGCTTTTTGTGGTTTCGCTTGCTACTCGAAGCTTGGGCGCGACAAAGTGCCACGTTGCCCACATGCCTCCGATAAGGCCAACAACAACCCAGCATTCAGAGGTCCCGTTAAAATAAATGGCGCCCGGGAGGCCAAAAAAAAGCCATATACTCATGTCGGCCGCATGCGCAGAGAGCGCAGTGACCCAATAGTTTATTGTTCGTGTATTAGTGCCATTCTGAGTATGGCGTTTATTTTTTTGGTAACCGTAGATGCCGACGCTAATAAGAATACTGAGGTAGAGGGCAAATGAGATAAAAAATGCGAACATGACATGCTTTCGTGAAATTGAATCGAATTACTTTTGTAACGCATGTGGCTTTAGTTGTCAATTTTGGGGTTAGTCAGGGGTATGGTGAATGTGTAAATGTACTTGAGACTTGCGGTTTTTGTGCCAACTTTTTTCTTTATACAGCTTTTTGTGTATACTTAAAGGCATAATAGAGCTATTGGGGAATAGTCTTTGTGTTCTCAGTATTAAGGATTATGTATGCAAAAAATGTGGATGGTGGGGATAGGATTAGTAATGGGTGTGTGTGGTGGTGGTGTTGCCACCGATCTTTCGCGCCACGATATGGCAGATTCGCTGCTTAAGGTCGGGGGGGAGCAAGTGCCGGTGGCGCTTACGCCTATGACGGTATTTCCCTGGATGCCGATGTCTGCAGAGTATGTGCGAGAGCGACTGGAACCTTTTTTGAATGAATGTGAACTTGCGGCCTTTGATAAAACGGTCGCGCTGCTTCGCATGCCTGTTCGTTCTATGATGTACAAAGGGATCATTGATTCGTTTAATGTGCTTTACAAAACGGTAAATCAATCGAAGTTGAAGGGCGAAGCAAAAAAAAAGCGTCGTGTGGCATTGACTGCGCTTGTGACGTTGCGTAACGACGTGAAAGATGCGATGCGCGTTCTTGAAAAACGGCAGCGGCTGTTTTTAAAAGGGAAAGACATGTTTGCTACCGTTGATTATCGTAAGGCGCGTGTTGCGAGAGAAAAATCGTTTACTACTGCGGGGAAAGCGGTTACTGCTGCCGCAATATTGACGAGCATAGCAATGGGAGCTGCTCTAGGGGTTAAATTAATGAGTTTGCTGAGTGGCAACAAAGCATAGTCTTAAGTTTTGTGCTGCGTGAGCGATAATAGTAATTAGGTCTTGTAAGAAGCGAAGTTAAGCGATGCGAAATATTGTTTTTTTTCTAATCAGTGGGTTAGTGCTTGTGTCAGGCAACTGTTATGGAGCAGCATCGTCTTTAGCAGTTCAGAAAGCTATTATTGAAACAGAAGCATATTTGAAGTCTTTGCCAAAAACTTCTGATGATATTCAAAGAGCTGTTGATGCGACTTCTGCTATTTTAGATCGTAATGAATGTATGAGTCTTGGTCACGTGTGGTCGCCTTTAGGGTTTCAATATAACAGCCGTTCTGTGAGAACGCCTCAAGTGCCAGGTGCTATTTTTATTGTTCCCTGTGATAGTACAGAGCGTGGTCTCATTAAAAAACCAGGGGATTGGTATGCGATTGTGTCTGCTGACAAAGAGGGTCCTTTTAGTCCTCAGATCGCTTCCGCAGAAAATCTATCTTTATTGAGTTGTTATCAGGAGAAAAATTTATTATTTCAAAGTAAAGAAGTTTTTTATGATTCATATAAAAAAACAGTCCTTGAATCCACTATAAATCCGGTAGTAGTGGGAAATACTTATTATGTGAAGAATGCTGGTAAATATAGCACAGCGTCAAAAGAAATAGGATCTTTTGACGAAGGATCAAAGAGGTTGTCTTATGACTATTTTGTTCGTATGGATGGTGCTATCACTCCGCATAATAGATTTGATTTGGCTTTTGCAACATATCCTGATTTTTTTAAAAAAATTGGATTACTTGGGGTAGAGACGGCTGCTAATTCTTTGATGTATGCGTTTTTTAAGAAGGCCCAGGTTAGGCATATGCATAAGACATTAATTACATTGGCGCCACATATCATTGGGGGTAGTGTCACCTTGAAAGCACTTGAGAATCGCTTGCGATTTATGCCATTTAATCCATTTCATACTCGCGCACTCCCTTATCTTGGGGCTTATATGCTGCTAAGCGAACTTGCTCATTACGCACATAACAATATATCTGATTTTTCTTATGCGAAGATTGCTATGAAAAAAGTAGAGAAGTTATTTGCTACGCATAAGTCATCTGGTTTTACAGAAAAGCGGCTTAGCCCACAGTATATTTCTGGTGTGCCTATTCCGTTATATTCTATTATCGAGTTTCTGAGTACTGGGCGCTTGGGGTTTATTGAAAAGTTAGGAGAGGTTGGAGCTGCTGCTACAGAGGTGTATGCAGGTTTTAAATCTTCTTGGAAAAAAAAGGCCTTAGATGGTTTAAGACGTTTTTTGATCGTCTATTTTACTCTACAGTCTATCGATAAAGAGTCAGTAAGCGTCTTTATGAATTCAATTAAAAAGAATAAAGCAGGCTTTATGGACGTGTTGCGGGAAGTAGTAAAAACTGGTTCAGAGCAAGCTAAAAATAATGTTGCGCAGTATGTAGAAAAATATAGCGCTTTAAGGCAGCGGTCATTATTGAGCAGTGCGCTTAATCATGGTAAGGCAAAAAAAGTGTCTCAAAAATTAACTGATGCTCAGATACTTTTTAGGCATCGGTTAAAAGCATTATTTTTTGTTAACACTGTATGGGCATTTCCATTGTGCATTTCATTAATTTTTAGATTAGTGCGTAAAAGAGTGTCATAAGTAATGGGCGGAGGAAGAATATTATGAAACAAAGATATAGATACCTTCAATGCATGGGAGCTTTGGTGATAATTTTAGGATTTAGCTCAATCTATTCTGCGGAGGCTGTAGCAGAGCTTAGTTTCCGTCTATTTAATCGCCATGTGGATACTACGGCGGCGCATTATCAGGATGTTCAGCAGAGTTATAGGGATGAGATAGAAGTTCTTATAAGGAGTTTAGAGGCTGCGTCGAGCCCCGAAGAGCGGGCGGCCATCCAACAGCGCATAGATCAGATTGATGCAAAGATTGAACGCTCACATGAAGCACAGATCAAAGAAGAGGCTCCGCAAGCAGCCTGGGCAAAAGGGTTGTTGGACC
>JBAXGS010000071.1:0-4639 GCA_037139275.1 bacterium
AATGTTCAAGCCGTAGATTGCTTCATGCAAGTTGTCTGCTGTTGGAGTATCTTTGGTGATTTTAATGGCACCAGTGCTACCAATACCAAATCGTTTTGCAAGATCTGTTTTGTTAGTTGATTCGCTGTAAAAACCGGCTACAGTCATTGTTGCGCCAAATGGGTTGGTGCATTTTTTTGCAGATTGGTTTTTGTCAGTTGCTTTACCGTCTTTAGCATTTGGCGTTTCTACTTTGCAAGCAGCTTTGCTGTCTAAATGATTTGAATTAGTCCATAGCATTCCAGCATTTGCAAGATTATCGCGGTGAGCGATAAAAGTGCTACCACTTTGCAGTGCTGCACCTTGTGCAAAGCTTGCGCAAGCAAGAGTACTTGCAAGTAAGCCTTTTATTATTTTGTTCATAGTCTACCTTCCATGTTTGTGTAGCAATTCACAAGCTCTCAAATACATATGCTGTTACAGACAATACCAGCGGTATATATCGAATCGGTTTCTCCAGAGCATATTTAAAGATGCGTTACCTATACTCTGTAGGCCGTGAGTGTGAAATTTTTTAAAATCTTTTAAAACTGTATTCCTACTTTTGCCCAAATCTTACTATTTTCTAGCGCGCTATTACGGTTTGATTCTTGTACTTCAAGCATGCCCCCAATTCCTATAAAAACGGGGTAAGTGCCTTTAAAGCAATAACTAATGCCACCAACAACACTGTGGGTAATTTGTTCTGCGGTCGCTGCGTAGTCTGACGTTATGGTGTAGCGAACCGCTTGTGTTCCGGTGCTATTTGATCCAACGCCTGTGTCTGCATTGACGGTTTGTTTAATGAGACCTGAGCTATTCTTGCCGGTAGCTTGGATAGGGCCATTCATGCTAGTAAATGCTCCTGGATACGGAGGAGTGCTTGTATTAAGAAGACCTACGCCATCCATTTCATCCCACAAAACATACTTAGGATCTCCCCAGCCATCTTTATTAGCGCCAATAAGGTTTTGATACTTGGTGCGTGGTGCTTTTCGATCATTATAATCGCCCTCACGGCCAACCGTTCCTTTGTGTTGCACAAGGCCATCTACAGTTTTTGAGTTACCACCACCAATGTTGGTGCCTAGCGCATCTGCGTACATGCTGTAGTGATTATGGGCAAACGCGTATTGATCGCTTGACCAGGCATCGGCATTTTTCAGCGAAAGTTTTTCTGCTTGGTGCCAGTAGAAATTATACCCAATATCGATAGTCCATCGATTCCATTGTGTTGAGACGCCGACAAGACCATCAAATTGAAACCCTGGCTTGACTGTATGATCAAGTGACATAACATTTGCTGCTGGTTGCACGCCGCTGTATTTATTGCGCATAACGAGACGATACGGGCTTGCTGGCATTACTACTTTGTCAGTGAGGTCATACACGCTGACCATGCGACGCTCAGTTCCTTCAAAGAAATAGGTGACGTCGCCGAGAATGTCGACACGTACGGTAAGATTTTTCGCTGCGTAGGCATGCAATTGAAGAAGGCCGTTGTAGCCTGCTGCTGCGTGTCCTCGAGCACCGACGTGTGGCTCAAACGCATATTCGTTGGTAATAGTGGTGCCGGTAGGCAATTGGAGAGACAGCCCCAGAGAGTAGTTAAACCGTTTATGTGTGTAGCAAAGCCAATCAAGACGAAGCTTGATGTCCGCTATGCCAAACGCATGGGCGAACTCATTATGTATTTTGCCGCGTACTAATTCTTTTTGATATACATGCGAATGTTTGGAGATTCCTTTACGAAGGTTGCCAGAAAAATAGTCACGCAGTGTTGCACCAGTTTGTCCATCGGTTACCGGAATATGAGAGGCGGTTGCGTAGATATCGTTTGGACGGAGCGATGCTTGTACATCTACAATAGGCGCTTGCACAGAGAAGCGGAGCCCCTTTGCGATATTTTCAAGCGATTGATCCCAGCTCAGGTATGTTCCAAACGCGCGTCGTTTTGGATCAAGAGTGAGTCGGCCATGCATCGGGATATATCCAGTTGTTGCCCCATCGGAGTTGGGACTATGATCAATATTAAATGAGTAGAGTGCATCAGACAGATCTGCTTTTAATGTTTCACCGGACAATGCACGCGTGGTGACATCGATGGCGTTTGTTTTTCCTATACCAAACCAGCGGGCGATATCGGCGCTATTTGTTGACTCGGTATAAAAAGGAGTTGCGGTAAAGGTGCCGCCCAGAACGGTGTTTGATTTTTTTGTTTGGTAGTGATTATTAATGGTCCATTCAAGCGCGCGATAGGAAAGCTCATCACGCTGAGCAAGAAATGTTCGGTCACTCAGCGGCGCGGCAGGCAGCTTTGCGTACAAGCAACTGGCGATGAGAAGAATACGAAGCATTTTTTTCATAGGGCAATTTCCTTATGTGCGAGCGTAAGCGCTCTGAGGTGATTTGAATGCTTGCGAACCGTAATATGAATTATTGAAGAAATGCAAGAGATTCGCGTTCTTATTTTTTGAGGGTTGTTTTGTGACGGATGGTCGCTGGGAGAGCGGGTAGATGCTTACTGTGGAATTTTAGTGATGTATTGCATTTAGCAGCCTGCCCCGTTATCCTGTTTGTATTCGGTGGAAACAATTATTTCTTATCAGTATCAAACAACGTATTCATATACATTAGTCGAGAGAATGTTCCAGACATGGTGCAGAAGAAACCTTATTTAATAGCATTACTGACTCCAGTTGGCATGGGAATGCATGGCCAGGTGATGAGTGGTATTATGGGATCTGCTCCGGTACGTAACGATCTGTTTCGTGTGTATCATTTCTTCACGCGAGGCATTAGCGAAGACGCCATTCGCCACACGCTTGATCAAATTTCAGAATTACGGTTTGCCGCACTCATCACTATTGGTGCATCATGTGCGCGAGTAGCAAAAAAAGTTCTTGAAGAAAAAGGAATGCGGATGCCTCACATTTTTGTAGGCGTGAATGATCCAATTTCTGCCGGCATTGTAGACACTGCCGATGATTTAATTGCGCATAATATGACCGGTATTTTGTACGACTCAGTGCAGACCGATAAAGTTGCGCAGTTTTTATATGAAGCAAAGCCACATATGAAATCGTTACTCATTGCGTCTGAAGGGATTAGCAGCCAGGTCACCGGGGGGCCTACGAACTGGGTAGCAGCTGAAGCTGAAATTATTCGGTCCATTTGTGAGCCTCGTGGAGTGAGTGTGATGATGCATTATGCAGCGACACTCGGCGCTCTGTATAATTATGTCTACAAAAACAGTGACCAATACGACACGCTTCTTATGATTGAGGGTGGGATTTGCCTCAATTTATATGAATCACTGGGTGTGCTGTGTAATCAGAAAAATAAAACATTATTTAGTGGGCTCATTGAGCCGGTATCGCGGAGCGCTGCTCTTGGCTACGGGTCATCGTATGAATCACTGGGTGAGCATGCTATTGAATATGCCTATAAGCTACTTATAGAGGGCGTTGCGCTTCGCAGTTTGCCCCCGTATACCGATAGTAAAGGCCGCCATGCGGCAGTTAATATTGCATTGGCACCATTACAAGATCTTGATCCTGGTCATATTGAAAAAGTATGTCGCCAGTGGGGAGGCGTTGTGTTTGGGTGCATCTTATAAAACATTGATTCTATTGCGTTTTGATTAAATCATGTCAATTTTATTATTGAAAAGTGAAATTGACATGATTTCTCGTAAAGCGGCAGCAATTACTAGGCAAGGTTCCTGCTAGTGAGTAAGGCTTGAGCGCTTCATTTTTTTTACCAAGACGGTCTTCTGCGCTGATGTAGAAGCCACAGCTTCATACCTATTTAGTCTATGCGGGACCGATGGAGAGTATCTACAAAGGGTGCAGTATTATATCTTTTGATCATATCGTACGTTTTTTAGAGCTGCTTGCACACAAGAGCGACACAGCAAGCTTACCAGTGAATGCGTCAGCGCGGTAGCGCGCCAATCATGCGACCAGCACGATGTAATCGCTGATTAAAGCCTACTGGCCTGGCATAAAACTCATTTCTTCTTCTGAATAAAAATTTGATTTTTCCTTAAATGGGTATATTCTTCCTTCCATGTGGAGCGTATGTACTGCGCTGCATGTGCGATGAAGTAACTTAGAAATGGTTTGGGGAAACTATAGGTTTATCATACATAAGGAATACTTATTATGTCATTTTTTAAAAAGAAAACCACCGAAGATAACCGCCTTAACTTACTTGAGCTTATGGATCTCTGCGATGAGATTATACGTGATGGGGTTTCACCCGTACCAAAGCCTCGTAAAAAAGACCCCAGAGATTCTATAGATATAACAAAAATACCCACGCATCTTGAAACACTCAGTTATAAGATTGAACACAGAGCAGAAGTTCCTGTTCGTCCTCTTGAGAAATTTAAATCAATTCATTTTATTTTTGTGCATTCCAAAGAGCATGCATCGTGGTCAGAACTTATTAAACAAGATCTGATGGACACGATGGACAATCTGCTGCCAGCGGTTAAGTTCAGCTCTGACTGTGTTCTTATTGCCCGAGAAGAAGTTGAAATTCTGAGCACGCTTGGATTCTATCATGAAGAGTATCGGCATCGCGAAGCAGATCAAACATTTGTAGTAACCCCTGG